>NZ_JASCXF010000014.1:0-93704 GCF_030062225.1 Sphingomonas sp. 2R-10 | reverse complement strand
GCAGCCTTCTTCTGTCATGCTCGCGGCGAGCGGTTTCGGTCCAGCCCATATGATCCCCGTGGTCTTCGCAACCCTCGGTGAATCACAACTGGCTGAAATCGCTCAACCTAATTTCCGGTTGGGCTCTTAGGATCGCTATGCCGGATTTTGCAGCAGCACGAAACAGATTTACTGAATTTCAGGCCGTTATGAACCAGTGGGAGACCAAATATTTCCTGCTCATTCAAGAAAACTGGGAAAAATACGCCGAACAAGCCAAACGCGATCTCAAAGTTATCTTTGACGAGTATGTGTATGGCTATCGGGACGAAGAAGGACGCATGGCTGGTCCGGATGTCGGATCTCCGCCCGATCATGATCCACAGCGCGACCTTATCGAAAAATCGAAGCCAGTCATTCAAAGGTGACGATCTACGTACAGAAAAGGACGCAACTCAACGATAGATTCCACCACGTCTTGGCGAACATGATGGACGCTGGATGATCGAGAAAAGTGAGATTTTCTGGGATGATAAAGGGAAATGGGGAAAGTATCTGCTTTAAGGACCCCCGCGCAACGATGGATCATGCTTTCCCCGGCACGACTTGATGACCTATCTCGAAGCAGCCCGGAACCTCGCTCGCGCCGGAGCGGAAGCAGGTGTCCCAATCGCCCTGGTCCACCCCGAACAAGCGGTCGACCGCGCCATATTCGGCAATGCACTTGCTCGTGAGATCCAGGTCGCGGGCTATCCCGCCGGGGTCGAACTTCCCTGGGTCGTGGAGGAACTCTACCTCTACTCCCTAGGTGAACTGGCCGAGCGTCAGGCAGGCTATCGATACGATGTCCGCACCGTCGAAGCGGCGGCGGACTGGGACACGAACCAGCATGTGATCGCCGACTGGGCGGCCAATCCGATCATTATCGGTGCGGATGGCGCGATCCGCTATGCCCGCCATGGCCGCAGGAACTGGACCTACGCCCTGATCGCGCCCGATCTTCCCGGCTTTTTCAACCTTCTGGCCGCCTGGCTGCGCTATTTCGTCGTCGAACGCGGCGGCAACCTGTTCAACGACAGTTTCGAAATCGACGACCCCACCCGCAACACGGTCCGCGACATGATACGGACGGCCACCGGTCTGGACGATCCCCATGCCGCACTTGCGCTTCTGGTAGGAAAGTGATGTCCCACACCATGTTCGGCTCCTCCTCTCTATCCGATCACGACGTCCTGCATGCCGAACGCGTGACAGGCCCGATCCCAAATGCTCTCCTCGCAATCTATCGTCGCCAAAATGGCGGCATGCTGGAACGCTCGTTGTTCCTCAGCGAGGCCGGGGACGATTACGTCATGGAATATCTCCTCCCAATTCCGGAAGGCGGACTCGAACCCGCCGAACAGGACATCATACGGGTCAACACCGCGTTACAGCAGGAAAACCTGATCCCTGCCGACAATCTGGCGTTCGGCATGGATGGCGGCGGCAATTACTTTTCGGTCGCGCGCAGCGACGGCAGTATTTGGTATCATCCGATGGACACTTGGGAAGAAGATCAGTCTCCCGAGGAAAACCATGCTCGCACCATGGAACGGCTCAGCGGTTCGGTTGCCGACTTCTTCGACAACCTGACCGAACAGTAAGGGCGCCAACGCCTTTCATCGAAACAAATTTGCCTTGGCCAGCTCGATCACCTCGTCGCCACGCCCGCTCATGATCGCACGCAGCGTATAGAGGCTGAACCCCTTGACCTGCTCGGCCATGATCTTGGGCGGCATGGCCAGTTCCAGCGTCTCGGTTACGACATCGACCAGCGCCGGGCCGTCATGGGCGAAGGCGGCGCGCAAGGTTGCTTCCAGTTCGTCGGAGCGGGTGACGCGGGCGCCGAAGAATCCCATCTGCGCCGCGATCGCGCCGAAATCGGGGTTTTTCAGCGCGACATTGGTGTCGACATAGCCTGCCGCCTTCTGCTCCAGCTCGACGAACCCCAGCGTCGAATTGTTGAACACGACGATCTTGATCGGCAACCGCATCTGCACCGCGGTCAGCATGTCCCCCATCAGCATCGTCAGCCCGCCATCGCCCGACAGCGACACGACCTGCCGCCCCGGATACGCCGCCTGCACGCCCAGCGCCTGCGGCATCGCGTTCGCCATCGACCCGTGGTTGAAAGACCCGATCAGCCGCCGTTTGCCATTCATCGTCAGGTAGCGCGCCGCCCACACCGCCGGCGTACCGACGTCCGCGGTGAACACCGTATTCTCGGCCGCCACCGCATCGATCACCCGCGCGACATATTGCGGGTGGAGCGGCTTGTCGCCGTCGCGCGGGGTGGCGAGGTCGTCGAGGCCTTTGCGCGCCTTGGCATAATGGTCGCGCGCCTTGGTCAGGAAGCCATCGTCGCGGCCCGACGCGATCAGCGGGATGAGGGCAGCCGCCGCCTCGGCCACGTCGCCGACGATGCCGATGTCGATCTGCACCCGCCGCCCCAGCGCGGAGGGGTCGCGATCGATCTGCGCCACTTTCGCCTTCTCGGGATAGAAGTTGCGATAGGGGAAATCGGTGCCGAGCATCAGCAGCGTGTCGCACTCCATCATCGCGTGATAGCCCGACGAAAAGCCGATCAGCCCGGTCATGCCGACGTCATAAGGGTTATCCCATTCGATCCATTCCTTAGCCCGATAGGCATGGACGATCGGTGCCTTGAGCTTCGCCGCCAGTGCGACCACCTCGTCATGCGCCCCGGCCACGCCCGCGCCGCACAGCAGGGTCACCGCCTGCGATCCGTTAAGCAGTTCGGCCAGGCGCTCGATTTCCCCCACCTGCGGCACGATGCGCGGGGGGAGGGGGGCGGCGAAGTCCGCGCGCGCTCCCTTCGGGGCGTCCTTCAGCGCGACGTCGCCGGGGATCACCAGCACCGCCACGCCCTGTTGCCCGATCGCGGTGCGCAGCGCGCGGTGGAGCAGTTCGGGCAGCTGTTCGGGTGTCTGCACCATCTCGCAGAAATGGCTGCATTCGCGGAACAGCTCGGTCGGGTGGGTTTCCTGGAAATAGTTGAGGCCGATCTCGCTCGACGGGATATGCGCGGCGATGGCCAGCACGGGCACCCGGTTGCGCTGGCAGTCGAACAGCCCGTTGATGAGGTGGAGGTTGCCCGGCCCACAGCTCCCCGCGCACACCGCCAGCCTGCCGGTCGCCGCAGCCTCCGCCCCGGCGGAAAAGGCGGCGACCTCTTCGTGGCGGACATGCATCCAGTCGATCTGGCCCGACCGGCGCAGGCTGTCGTTGATCGCGTTCAGGCTGTCGCCGGTCACGCCCCAGATGCGTTCGACACCAGCGGAAACCAGAGTGTCGGTGATGAGGTCGGCGATCTGCATGGGGGTACCTTCCGAAGAGTGTTCGGAAGGGGAAACCGGTGAGCGCGCAATTGGCTTCGTGCAAAGCGTGCAGGGCGAGTTGTGGATTTCTGCACTGGCCCGTTCCGACGCCTGCCGCGTTCCAGCGTCGGACAGACTTCTAGCGCGATAGTCGATACGAAAAAGCGGTCGTGCGCTGCTGCGCACGACCGCTCATTGCGTTGCGTCGCGGGGACCGATCGGTCCCCTATGACGCCGACGCCAGCCCGATCAGTTGCTGTCGGGCGACTCGTCGCTCTTCACGATGGCGAGGATGCCGATCGCGGCGATACCCGCACCGATAGCCGCAGCAATAAGGCCGGGACCGGCAAGCTTGTTCGACTTGTCGGCCGAAGCCGAAGCACGCACCGGCTGCACGACCGAGAGCTTGGTTGCCGGGTTTGCCGGAGCAGCCATGACCGGAGCGGCGACCAGCGTGGTAGCCGCTACTGCGGTGATGAATTTGGCAATCATAATGGTCTCCTTCGGTGAGGGGGCTGACTGCCTCCCCATGTAGATCAAGTCTAGGCGTTATTGACCAAGCGAAACATTATCTTACAAATTTGAAGATTCGGATCCTATTCGATTTCATTCGCACGATACTCGACAAATAGCGTCGGCCATCGCCTAGCGATGACCGAAATCTACGCAGGTATGAAATACCTTTCGGAGGCTTCATCAATGGGTGACAAATCACGCTAGCGTGCGCACCTTCGCTTCGCGGTCCCAGTAACGCTTCTTGGCAGCGTCGATAAAGCCGGCAAGGTCCGTGACACCTTCGTCAACTTCCACCCCGGCCTTGTCGAGCAGCGGTTTCGCGTCGGCGTTGTGGCCGATCGCCTTCAAATGCCCGAACGCGTCCATCACCCACTGGACCGCCGCGCCTTCCTTCACCAGCTTGGCCGTGGCGTCGGCCGACAGCAGCACCGCGCAGGCATCGACCGTGACCGAGGGCTGGCCGAACAGCTGCGCGTCGGCGGCGATGGTCGATCCGTCGGACAGCGGCACCTTGCCGACCTTCGGCGCGATCGTCATCGCGTTGCCGCCGGCGGCCTTGATCGCGTCCTTCAGGCTCGCCAGTTCGCCGGCGTCGCTGCCGTCGGCGATCAGGATACCGACATTGCGCCCCTCGAGCGTGTGCTTTTCGAGCGGCCCGCGGATGATGCGCAGCGCGGGCGAGGGGTCCATGTCGAGCACCGGCGCGGCGGTCGGCGACGCTTCGGGCAGGTTCATCGCAAGGCCGTCGGCGACACGGGTGGCAAGGTCCTCATCGACGTTGCGCAGGTTGGCGAGCATCGCGGTGCGGATATGCTCGAGGCTGACCTTCGACAGTTCGAACACCAAGGCCGAGGCCAGATGCGCCTGTTCCGCCGGGTCGATCGAGCGGAAGAACAGCCGTGCCTGGCTGTAATGGTCGGCGAAGCTTTCGGGGCGGATGCGCAGCTTCTGGCCCTGCTCCTCCGAGGGGAAGGTCTTGTAGCCCTTGTCCGGGTCCTCGCGCGCGCCAGCCTCTTCGCCGGCCTTGGCAAGGCTGTTGGGTTCGTAATTGGCGCGGCCCTTGGGGACGGCCATCTGCATGTGGCCGTCGCGCTGCTGGTTCAGGAATGGACACCCGGCGGCTTCGGCGCGGCCCTTGGCACTGTTGATCGGCAGCTGGTGGAAATTGACCGAGCCGAGGCGCGACAGCTGCGTGTCGGTGTAGCTGAACAGCCGGCCCTGCAGCAGCGGGTCGTTCGAGAAACCGATGCCCGGCACGACATGGCTCGGCACGAACGCCGCCTGTTCGGTCTCCGCGAAGAAATTGTCCGGATAGCGGTCGAGCACCATCCGCCCGACGATGCGGACCGGCAGCACTTCCTCGGGAATGATCTTGGTCGCGTCGAGCACGTCATAGGGCAGGCTGTTCGCGAACTCCTCGTCGAACAGCTGCACGCCCAGCTCCCAGGTCGGGAAGTCGCCGCGGTCGATCCGCTCGAACAGGTCGCGGCGCTGGAAATCGGGGTCGGCACCGGCGATCTTGACCGTCTCGTCCCAGATGGTCGAGGCGAGGCCGGCCCTGGGCTTCCAGTGGAACTTGACGAAGGTCGACTTGCCTTCCTTGTTCACGAAGCGGAAGGTGTGGACGCCGAACCCCTCCATGTTCGCGAAGGTGCGCGGCAGGGTGCGGTCCGACATCGCCCACATGACCATGTGCGTCGATTCCGGCATCAGCGAGATGAAGTCCCAGAAGGTGTCGTGCGCGGTCGCCGCCTGCGGGTATCCGCGATCGGCCTCCATCTTGGCGGCGTGGATCAGGTCCGGGAACTTGATCGCGTCCTGGATGAAGAAGACGGGGATGTTGTTGCCGACCAAGTCCCAGTTGCCCTCGCGGGTGTAGAACTTCACCGCGAAGCCGCGCACGTCGCGCGGGGTGTCGACCGATCCGGCGCCACCGGCGACGGTCGAGAAGCGGGTGAACACCTCGGTCCGCTGCCCCTTCTTCTGGAACAGGTCGGCGATGGTGATGTCGGCGAGGCTGTCGGTGCATTCGAAATAGCCATGCGCCGCGCTCCCACGGGCATGGACGATCCGCTCCGGAATCCGCTCATGATCGAAATGGTTCATCTTCTCGCGGAAGACTTCGTCCTCGATCAGCACGGGGCCGCGCGCCCCCGCCTTCAACTGGTTCTGGTTGTCGCTGATCGGCGTGCCGTGGTTGGTGGTCAGCACCGGATGATCGGCATCGGTCACCTGATGGGTTTCGCCGCCGTTGCCGGCGTTGCGGGGATTCGTGTCGGTCATGGGGGAGTCCTTGGGATCGGAGGTCGCAAGACCAACGTCCCGGCGGAGGGTGAAGTTGCCCGGCCGGAGGCGATTGCGGCGAAATAACAATGGGGTGGGACGGGGCCCGCACGAACAACGGGGAGATCCCAGCCTGCGCTGGGATGACGTGCGTGGCAGGGCATAGCCTGGCGCAGACCGCTACAGGCTCCCCACGCTGCCCTTGCCCGACCCCCATCCCCCGGCTACAGCGCGGCCATTCGCAAGGACCCGGTGCAATTCCGGGTGGCTATTCCGGCCGCCGATCCGCCGGACAACATCCCCGCAGGCACCCGCGCCCGTGATGCGCCCTGCGGCCCGATGTGGAATTTCCATGACATTCGATTTTGCAACCTATCGCCGCCAATGGTTTCGCGGTGCCGCCGGCATACGGGCCGACATCCTCGCCGGGATCGTCGTCGCGCTCGCGCTGATCCCCGAGGCGATCGGCTTTTCGATCATCGCCGGGGTCGACCCGCGCGTCGGCCTCTATGCCTCGGTCGCGATCGCGGTGACGATCGCGTTTCTGGGCGGGCGATCGGGGATGATCTCCGCCGCGACCGCCGCGGTGGCGGTGCTGGTGGGCCCGCTGGTGCGCGACCACGGCGTCGCATATCTGTTCGCCGCCACCATCCTGATGGGGCTGATCCAGATGGGGTCACTGCACGAAAGTGAAGTTTACGTACGCTAGGATCGAACGAACGGCGAACGCGGACGGTCCTAACGTCTGAAGGGAATGACGACAGCCTGATCGAGGAAGACGCGCATGCCTTCTTCTTTAACGGTCTGGCGGAAGGCGGCATGAGCCGCATCGTCGGTCGCGAAGAGGTCATCCCACACCGTGGACGTTCCATTCTCATTTTCCACTTCGAGCGACCAACCCGGCTCATTCTCGAGCCTTATGATATTTACACTCACGGTGATGCCCTGCTCTGTAACGACGCCGGATAGGCTCGAAGTGACGATGTTGGGGTCGCGTTCGTGCATCACTCTTTCCTCATGCTTTGCTACGGTTTGGCAGCGGCGCCTTCGAGCGCCTTGTAGAGCGCTGTTTTACCGACTTTGAGCCGCGTGGCCGCCTCCCGGACCGTCAGGCCTGCCGCGATATGATCGCGCGCCTTGCGCAATTTGTCAGGCGTGATGACCGGACGCCGACCGCCAAGGCTCCCCCGTTCCCGCGCAGCCTTCAAGCCGGCGTTGGTGCGCTCGCGGATCAGGTCGCGCTCGAACTGGGCGAGCGAGCCGAAGATGTTGAACACGAGCATCCCGCCCGACGTGGTGGTGTCGATCTGCTCGGTGAGCGATCGGAAACCAACGCCACGCGCGGCCAGTTCGCCGACCTTTTCGATCAGGTGGCTCATTGAGCGACCGAGGCGGTCCAGCTTCCATACAACTAGCGTGTCACCGCCACGTAGATAGGCCAGGGCCTCGGCAAGCCCCGGCCTATCAGTTTTAGCGCCGGACGCATGGTCGTCGAAGATGCGCTCGCATCCGGCCGCGTTGAGCGCGTCGTGCTGTAGCGCCAGCTTCTGGTCGCCGGTCGATACCCGCGCATAGCCGATCAGCGCCACGGTCGGTTCCGATCTGTCCGTTTTCCCATCGATTTGCATTCTTGTCCGAATCGCCATCGCGGGTCCAGAGTTGACGGACATATTCATGCTGGCCGCCAGAGGACCGTCTGACGGACAGTGCGGGAAAGGTCGTGACGCATGGCAAGACGGCAGTTGCTGACACGCGAAGCGCTCGGCTCACATTACGATCCTCCAACCGACGAACGGGAGATCGCCCGTCACTTTACCCTCAGCCGTGAGGATCTCGATCTTGTCAGCGAACGACGTGGAGCGCCAAGCCGCCTCGGGTTCGCGCTGCTGCTGCTTTACATGCGTTGGCCGGGCCGCGTGCTGGAAGCCGGTGAGAAACCGCCGAGTGCCATCCTCGCCTTTGTCGGCGATCAGGTCGACGCGGCGGCAAAGGCGTTCGACGATTACGCCCGTCGCGATGAAACCCGCCGCGGGCATCTCGCCGATCTCATGCAGCGGTTCGGCTATACCGCTTTCGACCGTAACCACTTTCGCGAGATCGTGGCGTTCGCGATGCCGGTCGCGCAGACCGTCGCGCAGCCTCTCTTGCTTGCCGGCACCGTGATCGACGAGTTGCGTCGGCGACGGGTACTACTGCCGCCCCCGGCTGTCATCGAGGCAATCGTCAGGCACGCGCGCCAGCAGGCCGAACAACTCACCCATGAAATCCTGACCAGCGGCATTGAGCCTGACAAGCTCACGATGCTCGATGCCTTGCTGACCCGGCGGTCGGATCAGGGAACGACATGGCTGGCCTGGCTGCGCAATGCGCCGCAATCACCGGCACCGCGCAACATCCTGCGGCTGCTGGAACGGCTCGATCATGTCCGCAACCTCGGCCTCGACCTTGCGCGCGCCGCCATGATCCCATCAGCGACATTCGACCGGCTTGCCGACGAGGCGGTACGGATCACGCCGCAGCACCTCGGCGAACTGACCCCGCTACGCCGCCATGCGACACTGGCGGCCGCAACAATCCGCCTTGAGGAAAGCCTCACCGACGCGACGCTCACCATGTTCGATAAGCTTCTCGGCAGCATGGTACGCCGGGCGGAAAACCGAACGCGCGACAAGGCAATCAGGACGGTGCGCGAGATGCAGGGGCATCTGCGCACCCTGACCAACAGTTGCCGCGTGCTCATCGACGCACACGCCAAGGGTATCGACTCCCTCGCGCGTCTCGGCCCGTTCGACTGGGAACGGTTCGGCTCCGCCGTCGATCAGGCGGAAGTCCTGGTCCGCCCCGAGACGATCGACCGCACGGCCGAACTTATTGAGCGGCATCGCACGGTGAAGTTGTTCGCCGGGCAGTTCCTGCGGGCGTTCGAGTTTCGCGGTGCCGGGCCGGTGCAGGGAATTCTCGACGCGCTCGCCATCATCGCTGATCTCTACCATACTGGAAAACGACGCCTGCCTGACAAGGTGCCGCTGCGCTTCGTGCCGGCGGGCTGGCGTCCATTCGTAATCCGTAACGGTGTCGTTGATCGCGCGGCCTATGAACTCTGCGCACTGTCTCAGCTTCGCGATCGGCTGCGGGCCGGCGATATCTGGGTGGCAGGCAGCCGACAGTTTCGGGATTTCGACAGCTATCTCATTCCGCCCGCTACCTTCGCAGCGTTGCGCGAGAAGGGGCCACTTCCGCTCGCGATCGCGACCGGGTTCGTATCTCATATCGAGGATCGCCGTGAACGCCTGAACCGCGCGATCGAACGGGTAACGGTGCTGGCCCGGCAGGGCGAACTGCCGCAGGTCCGGCTCGACGAAAACGGGCTGATGATCTCCCCTTTGAAGGCGATCACACCGCCCGCCGCAGAGGTCGCCCGCCGCACCGCCTATGACCGTCTCCCCCGCGTGAAAATCACGGATATCCTGCTCGATGTGGATACGTGGACCGGCTTCGGCGACTGTTTTACCCACCGGCGATCAGGCCGTCCGGCCGACGACCGTAATGCGTTGCTGACCGTGATCCTTGCCGATGGCATCAATCTCGGCCTGACCCGCATGGCGGACAGTTGCCGTGGTGCCAGTCTGCGCCAACTCGCGCATCTGCATGACTGGCACATCAGCGAAGCCGCCTATGGCGAGGCGCTCGGACGACTGATCGAGGCGCATCGCGCGATGCCGCTTGCCGGATTATGGGGCAGCGGCATCAGCTCGTCGAGCGACGGACAGCAATTCCATGCCGGCGGGCGGGGCGCTGCGATCAGCGATATCAACGCGCGCAACGGCAACGAACCCGGTGTGTCGTTCTACACTCATATCTCGGACCAGTATGACCCGTTCGGCTCGCGCGTGATCGCCGCGACCGCGGGCGAGGCTCCCTATGTCCTCGACGGTTTGCTGTATCACCAGACCGGGTTGTCGATCGAAGAGCATTATACCGATACGGGCGGCGCGTCCGACCATGTGTTCGGGCTGATGCCGTTCTTCGGCTACCGCTTCGCGCCACGCTTGCGTGATATCAAGGAGCGCCGCCTGCACCTCCTGCCCGGGCAGGAAGCGGGGCCGTTGCTTGCCGGCATGGTTGGCGATCCGATCGCGCACGACCACTTAGCCGCGCATTGGGACGAACTGCTGCGGCTCGCCACCTCGATCCGAACCGGAACCGTCACCGCGTCGGCTATGCTGCGCAAGCTGTCCGCCTATCCGCGCCAGAACGGTCTGGCATTAGCGCTGCGCGAGCTCGGACGGCTCGAACGCTCGATCTTCATGCTCGACTGGTTGCAGGACATTGATCTGCGCAGGCGCACCCAGGCGGGGCTGAACAAGGGGGAGGCGCGCAACGCGCTTGCCCGCGCATTGTTCTTCAACCAGCTCGGCGAGCTGCGCGACCGCCAGTTCGAAAATCAGTCTTACCGCGCCTCCGGCCTCAACTTGCTGGTCGCCGCGATCATCCTGTGGAACACACGCTATCTCGAACGGTCACTGGCCGACATGGGAGCGCCGGACGATATTGCCCGCCATATCGCACCGCTGGGCTGGGAGCATATCGCGCTCACCGGCGACTATAGCTGGGAGCGGGACGATAGGCCGGCACCGGATCAGCTCAGGCCGCTACGCATCTCGCCCTCGCTCTTGGCAGCTTAGCCCTTTGTATGACCTGATACGCCCAAGTCGGTGATAGCGAGTAAATTGACCGTTCTCGAAAGCGGACATTTCGAACCACGGTTCTGACACTTCGCGCCGCGCAAGAATACGTGGGCCTGCGGCAGCTTCACAACCGTCCGGTTATGACACCAGCGACTTTCCCGATTGAGATGGTATTTTGGGATTATGGAAGTGGCTCGGTTAGCCGGTTCCACCTGAAACATCGGGAGCCACCTTGGGGTCGGGGTCCTGCGCCTTGCCGGTTGCGGGTGCCGCCTTCTGATGCGGCATGGCGGTGAGATAGGCGACGATTGCGTCGACGTCCTTCTCGGCCACCGGCGCCTTATACACCTCGCGCATCTTGGTGACGGTCGCCTTCCACTGAGCCGCCGATAGCGCAGGCTGGGTCAGCGCCATACTGGCCGAGTGGCATGAGGTGCAGTTGGCGTTGATGACGTCGGCGTGCGGACCATCGGGATAGCTCGCGTCGTCGACCGGCAGGTCGACGCTGGTCGAGGTAAGCGAGAAGCCGCGGGCCGACACGCTGACGGGGGGCGCCGGCTCGGACGTCTCGGAGATCGGGGCAGACGCCTTGCGGCTGCTCGGCGCACCTATCGAGATGAGGATGATACCGGTCAGGCCGATCAGGCCAGCGGCCATGATGCCGGGAGACGGGGTCTTCATGCTACTCGCTCCTCAGGCCGCAATGATGGTGGTGGTTTCGATGTTGCCGCGCATGAACCCGCCGGGGTTCCAGATCGGCTTCATCGGCTGGGCGACACCGTTGGCGTTCCAGCAGCGCACCATGATGGGGTTGGGACCGCGCCTAAGCGGCACGCGACCATCCCAGCGCCGGAAGCTATACTTGCCCTCGTCCGCTCCGAGCGTCGTCCTGTACCAAGTGCGGCCACCATCGGATGAGACATCGACCTTGGCGACGCCGCAGTCGCCGCCCATCGCGATCCCGCCAACCGGGATGGACGCTTCATAGGCGATCGCCTGGCCATCCGGCAGGCTGGTCATCCAGCTGCGCGGGATCATGCGATTGATCGGCACGGTCGGGAAGTCCTTGGCACCGGGCGCGACATTCGCGCCGGGTGTAGCCGGTATCTTGTAGGCCTTGGCCATCCAATACTGGTCGTCAGGGCCGGGCAGTACCTCGATCGCGTTCAGCATCTTGACCCAGTAGGTCGAATACCAGCCCGGGACGATCAGCCGGCAGGGAAAGCCGTTGAGGAGCGGCAGCTGCTCGCCGTTCATGCCGAAGGCGATCATCACTTCGCCGTCGCGGGCATGGTCGATGTCGAGCGCCTTCTCGAAGTCAGGGGCGCCCGTCACAACCGGCTGATCGAGCGCGCCGAAGCGCACCTGTACCGCGCCTGCCTTGACCCCCGCGAGGTCCAGCACGTCGCGCAGGCGCACGCCGAGCCATTTGGCATTGCCCATCGCGCCGTTGCCCCATTGCGCGCCGGCGACACGCGGCTGGAACAACCCACGGCTGTTGCCCGAGCACTGATTGACCGCTGCCATCTCGACGCGCGGCAGGCGCAGCAGTTGGGCAAGGCTGATCGACAGCGGTCTGTTGACGTGGCCGAAGACCTTGAGGCGAAAGCTCTCGACGTCGATCGAGGTCGGGATGTCGGCCCAGTGCCAGCGGACGAAGAACTGGTCGTTGGGCGTGAACACCGACTTGTCGAACACGTCCATCGGCGTCTCCAACAGCGGAGGATGGATGCGTTGGAGGATCATGCTGCCCTTGCCAGGAAAGGCGCTGGTCATCGGCCGCTCGGCATTGCCGCCAGGCAGCTTCAGGTCGACGAGCTGCTGCGCCAGCGCAGGTGCTGCGGCAAGGCCGGCGGTGCCGAGCGCCGTACGCCTGAGAAAGCGGCGACGGCTGGTTTCACTCGCCAGCGCGGCGTCAAAATTGTCCATGACAAGGCTCTCCTGTGGCCAGCCACGCTGGCGGATCGAAGGGGCGTTCTGCAAGTGATCGGACCGACTGATCCGATCATCAGGGTGGATCAGTTCGGGGTAGCGATGCAGGGCGAGACGAACAGGTTGCCGCGCCATGCTCCGGCGAGCGTCTTGGCACCGACCAGCAGCCACATCGCCGCGAGCGCGATCGTCAGCACCGTGCCGACGATACCGAAGAAGCCGAGGTTCAGCGTCGTACCGAGGCGGAAGGTGGCGACGGTGTAGACGCCGAGCGGGAAGGTATAGCCCCACCAGCCAAGGTTGAATGGGACGCCGGCGCGCCAGTAGCGGATGGTGATGAGCGTCGCGAGCGCCAGCCACCACAGGCCGAAACCCCACAGGCAGAGCCCGGCGACGACGCCGATCCCTTGCGCGACGGTACCGACACCGACCAGCCCGTGCGCCGCGAGGATCGCCGGCGCATCCGCCCCAAGCACCAGCATACCCAGCGCCCCGGTGCCGATCGGCCCCAGCGCGAGCCAGGAGGATGCCGCCATGCTCTCGTGCGGGAGCTTGTGGAGCGCCATGCGCAGGATCAGAATAGCGAGGATGCCAAACGCGACCGGCACCGAATAGGCCCACAGCACATACGAGGTCGCGAGCGTCACGATCTGCGCGTGGGGATCGGTCAGATGCGGAGCGAGTAGCCCGCCGCTGGCACCCGCCACTTCCGCTGCGACGACCGGCAGCAGCCATACCGCGGTCATGCCGTCCAGGCTGTGCTCGTGGCGGGTAAACATCAGGTAGGGGATCAACACGCCGCAGGCGAGCGACATGGCGACGTCGATCCACCACAGGACGTGTGCGACCGGCACGATGCCGTTACCGAATCGCGCGATCCCGAAGGCGAGACATCCGTTGATGATCGTCGCCAGGCCCATCGGGATGGTCCCGATGAACATCGACACGGTGTTGTGGCCGAAGATGCGCCGTGCCTCATGCCCGAACATCGCCCAGCGCGCGCCATAGAGACCGGCGAACAGGATGAAGAGCGCGATGTTGAAGAACCACAACACCTCGCCAATCGGTTTGAGCGCGGGGCCGATGCCGGGCACCTGCGGCAGCGCGAGAGCGAGGATGCCGGTGCCCATGGTCGCGGCAAACCAGTTGGGTGTGAACTGGCGGATCATCTCGCGCGGGTGATCGAGCCTGCTTAGCGGCTTGAGGCCGGTCAGGGCCGAAGGTGCGTCGGCAGTCATGCGACCTGCTCCTTGATGAGGTCCGTCAGCGCGTCGGCCGCGCGGGTGCGATAGCGTTCCTTGTGGCGCAGCGCGTGGAAGGCGCGATCGGGTAACTCAAGCGCCAGCTCGACCAGATCGCCGGCCTTGAGCGCGCGTGCGACGACCAATCGCGACAACACAGCGACGCCGGCACCGGCCTCGACCGCGGTACGCACCGCCTCGTTGGACGGCAGCGTCATCGCTACCGTCAGCTGGGCCGGATCAAACCCGCGCGTTCGCAGCACGTCCTCGAAGGTCGAGCGCGTGCCCGAACCCTGCTCGCGGACGATCCAGCGTGCAGCGCGAAGCCAGTCCTCGTCGACACGCTCGGCGTCCCTGCGTCCGACCAGCACCATCGGATCGCGTCCGACTTCCCAATGCGCCAGCGCTGGTTCGTCCACTTCGCCTTCAACGAAACCGAGTTCCGCCGCTCCGCTAAGGACCTGCGCTGCCGCGCCTTCGGTGTTGTCGATCGCCAGCTCGACCGCGATCTGCGGGTGGCGCTCGTGGAAGGCGGCAAGCCTTGCGGGCAACCAGTAGCTTGCGATCGTCTGGCTGGCGACGATCCGCAACGAACCACGGGCAAGCCCGGCATAGTCCGCCAGCATCGTCTCGGCATGCGCTGCCCGCCCCAGCACCGCGCGCGCTTCCTCCAGAAAGCCGCGGCCCGCTTCGGTCAGCTGGATGCCACGCCCGACGCGGTGAAACAGAGGAACCCCGTAGCGCGCTTCGAGGGCCGCGACCGCGCCGGAGGCAGCGGACTGCGTGACGTTCAGCACCTCTGCTGCCTTGGTGACGTGTTCGCGCTCGGCGACACCGACGAAGATTCTGAGCTGCTCCAGGGTCATGCAGCTTGTATCGCGGAAACTGATCGATACGACCAACCGTTTGATCTGTTTGTTCCAATCTGGATATCGGAACGATTGGTAATCCTTCGTCTGCGATAGTCTTGAAGGCTTGAAGCGATCCGCGCGCTTGCGGCGTTGGTTCGTCCATGACTGATATGATCGAGCGCAAATCCGATCCCTACAACGCCGAGCCGACGCCCGGCGCGCTGATCGAGCGGTTCCTGACGCCGCAGGCGCTGTTCTACGTGCGCAGCCATGGTGCAGTGCCCGATCTGCCTGCCGATCACCGGATCGAAGTGAGCGGGACGGGCATGGCGAGCCGCTCCTTCTCGGTGGAGGAACTGAAAAGCGCGTTGGCCACGCGGACGGTGACGGCAGTTCTCCAGTGCGCCGGCAACCGGCGCACGGATCTCCAGCAGGTCGCTAAAACGTCCGGCGACCCCTGGGACGTGGGCGCGATCGGCAATGCGGAATGGACCGGCGTACGACTGTCCGACGTACTGGATGCCGTCGGTGCGCCGAATGCGTCCGACCTGTTCGTGGCGTTCACCGGCGCGGACGAGGTGGACGTCGAAGGCGAGGAAGCATTGTTCGGGGTCTCGATCGCCATGGACAAGGCGCGGCAACCCGACGTCCTTATTGCCTGGGCGATGAACGGCGAGCCGCTGACGCCCGAACACGGCGCACCGCTCCGCATGGTGGTGCCGGGCTATGCCGGGGTGCGGAGCGCCAAATGGCTGACACGGATCGAGGTGCGCGAGACGCCATCCGACGCACCGATCCAGGCGCACGACTACAAGCTCTTTCCTGCCGATGTGACGAGCGACACCGTCGACTGGAGCCAGGGTCTGACCATCAATGCCATGCCGCTCAACGCCGCGATCTGCGTGCCCGGCTCTGGCGAAAGCCTGCCGGCCGGGGAGGTGCGGATCGAGGGCTATGCCATCGCCTATGATCGCCGCGTCTCTCGGGTCGAAGTGTCGGTAAACGGTGGTCGCGACTGGCAACAGGCGACGTTCACCGATGATCCGGAGGCGCACTGGGGTTGGCGGCGCTGGACCCTCGACGCCACGCTCGCCAAGGGGCGCCAGCACCTTGTCGTGCGCGCCTTCGACGAGACTGGACAGGGTCAGCCCGAGCGGCCGGATACGGTGTGGAACTTCGCCGGCTATCTGTGCACCGCCTGGCATCATGTGCACGTGCTGGTCGAATGATCGAAGCATCAGCGGCATCGGACCTCGGCTTCTGGATCGATGCGATCGGGCGGCTGGTGGTGGCGACCGCGGCTGGGATGGTGCTCGGCTGGGAACGCTCGCGCGAGAACCGGCAGATCATGGGATTGCGAACGCTGGGTCTGGTCGGTCTGGCGAGCTGCATCGCCGTGCAGGCGATCGTGCACAGTGGCTTGCCGAACGTAAACGCCGATGCCGCAGGACGGGCGATGCAGGGCATTCTGTCCGGCGTCGGCTTCATCGGTGCCGGCGCGGTGCTGCGGGTCGGCCAGGGTCAGGAAGTGCATGGATTGGCGACCGCCGCGTGCATCTGGGTCACGGCCACGATCGGCGCGGCAGCAGGGTTGGCGGTGTGGCCGCTCATCATCGGCGGGTTGAGCCTTGCGATGCTCGTACTGTTCGCGGGCGCTCCGCTCGAACGTCGCATTCGCGAGCGGGCCAGGCTGACTCCGGCAGAGGCCGACCGGAAGGATGCCGAGCGCAAGCCGTGATCCCGCTGGTCCGCCCAGTGCCTGTCGGCGCTAAGAAGCGGCCAGGCGCTATCAGGAGACAAGCCCCGCATCGGCCTGGCGCCGGACCTCATCGGCGATCGGATGCAGCTCGGCAGCGGGTCGCTCGCCCACTACACTATAGCCGATCCCGTCGACAGCCCATGTGACCCGGCCCATGGTCCCGCTGGACGTGCTGGTCATGCTTGCGCTCTTGTCGATTTGCATAGGCCTCGTCAGCACCGCGAGCTTTGACGCTTGCGGTCCATCGTAGAGGAGAAGAACCGCAGGGCCGTGGGGCGTCGCGACCAATCGCCCCCCGCCATAGCGGTAACCGGCTGTGCTGAGGTCCGGGATGGTCACGCGCTCACCCAATCGGGCGGAGGTCCACCGGATCAGCATGGCGCGCTGGTCGGGGCCGATTTCCGCCGGTCGTATCCGGTCGGCGGCATAGACACGGAAATTGTCACTCGCCTCGTTGGCCAGCGCCGCGATGCCCGCGCGGGGTTCGCCGCTCCAACGCGCACTCGACCAGCCCCCGCCAAACCCGACCGCCAGCAGAAGCGACGCGGCGATGGCGAGTTGCCAACGCGGTTGGCGTTGCCGTCCCCTGATGGCTGCGACGCGCATCGTCGCCGGGATAGGTTCATCCGCGATTGGAGCGAAAAGCGATGCAAGGGCTCGCGCCTGCTCCGCCTGCTCCCGCAAACGGGCATGCACGTCCGGCTGGCCTTCAAGGTAAGCGTCGACCAGACGCTGCCGCTCGGGCGACAGCCTGCCATCGATCCACGCGGCCAGATCGTCCTCTCCGATCGGGCTGGTCATCGAATACTCCTTAATCGTGGCCGTTCACCCTCCCGGAGGAGCGTCGCCAGACGGTCGCGCCCCCGCGATATGCGCGACATCACCGTTCCCAGCGGCACACCGACGACGGCAGCGACTTCCCCATATGACAGACCTTCGACGGAAATGAGGAGCAGCACCGTCCGCTGCTCCTCGGGCAACGCATCAAGTGCGCGCAACAGGTCTCGGTGGTGCAGGCCTGCGTCCTGATCGGCCGGGCGACCGAGCGCAACGTCGTCCACGAGGTGGAGCGGAACCGCCGTACCTCGCCGGACATGCTGCCGCTTATGATCGACCAACAGATTATGCAGGATTGCATAGACCCAGGGGCGAACCTCCGTCCCGCGTCGTTGCCGCCAGCGCCCGACCGCGCGCTCAAGGCAATCCTGCACCAGGTCATCCGCCATCGCCTGATCGCGCAACCACGACCGGGCATAACGGCGCAGACCGGGGACCAGGGGCTCGATCGCGGCGGCAAGCGGGTCCATCTCAGTCGCGCTGCACCTGCACGATGCGGCCCGGTGCGCCATTCACTACCTCGGCGACCGCCAGAAAGCGCCGGGGGGCCGCTGCACTGCCCTGAACGATCTGCCGGATCGGACCCGATGCGTTGACGATCGCCGCACCTGCCGGATTGCTCATGAAGTTCGCAAGCGGCTCTACCGCACCGCTGCCGTCCGCGTTGGCGGTGAGCACGAGCATGTAAGGCTTCTTGGGCTGCAAACCGGTAACGGCACTCTGCACGACCTGAATGATGCCCTGGTCGAAGAGGGTAATGCTGCTTGCCGCACCATTGCCGCCAACCGGCCCCATGTTCAGATGCACCGCCTTGCCTGCCGTACCGAGCGGTTGGAGATTGTCGGTGCCGGGGCCTGTCGGAACAGCGTTCGGCACATAGGCGATCGCCTGCGGTGCCTGTCCGACCGGCACGGTGGCAACGACCTTGTTGCCGGCGGTGTCGATCGCGGCAAGTTCATCGGCATTCTCCAGCCCGACATAGATGCGCCGGCCGTCGCCCGATGGCCAGACGCCGTGCGGCATCTTGCCGACCGGGATGGTGGCGACAAGCGCGAAGTCGGACGTGCGGAACACCTTCACCGCGTTTTCCCCGCCCACCGTGACATAGGCGAACTGTCCCTTGACCGTGCGGGCGAAGTTGACGTGATTGGTGATCGGTCCGGTATCCAGCACCTTGAGGATCGCGAAAGGCGGCTTGGCATCGAATGCGACCGTCTTGCCGATGTCCTTCAGCGTGAACCAAACCTGCTTGCCGTCCGGCGTCGCGGCGATGTTGGGACAGAACGGACTCGGCTGCGCCACCTGTCCGACCTGCGCGTGGGTCGAGACATCGAACACGGCCAGCACCGGATTGAATGAGGAACAGACATAGCCGTATCGGCCATCGGGAGAGAAGATCGTCATGCCCGGACCACCGGGCGTCTTGATGCGACCGGTCTCCTTGTACGTCGTGGGGTCGAGCACGGCGATGTAATCCTCGCCGCGTACCGTGACCCACACCTCCTTGCCGTCCGGCGTGAAGAACGCCTCATGCGGACTGCGCCCGACATAGGTCGTGTGCTTGACGGTGTTGGTGGCGGTGTCGATCCACGACACGGCGTTGGATCCGATCGACACGACCGCCAGTGTTTTCCCGTCCGGCGAGAAGCCGAGGCCGTGAACCAGCACCTGCCCCTTGTAGAGCGGGGAAAAATTCATCGGCTGCGGATCGCCGAGCTTGATGACGCCGAGCAACCTGTTGTCGGCCGGGTCCGTTACCGACACCGTGTTGGAGAATTGTTCGGATGCATAGACGCGGTCGCGGTGGCTGACAGGCACGTCCTTGGCGTTCCACGGCGCCTGCTGAGCCATGGCAATGCCCGGTGCGGCGCTCATCAGCAAGGCGGCCGAGAGCAGGAAGGTCCGGATCATGTCAGTGCTCCATATGGCTGTGGTGGTCGCCGCCCTGCGTCGGGGCTGGCGTCGAAGGGGGTAGCGGCTGACCGATCGCCAACTTCATGGCGGCGATCTCCTGCTGCTGATCGATGATGATCTCCTGCGCGATGCGCTTGAGCTGCTCGTTATGGCCGTAGCGCAGCTCTGCCACCGCCATATCAATGGCGCCCTGGTGATGCGGAAGCATCATCGCGACGAAATCGCGGTCGACGTCGCCGGACGGCTTGACCATCATGCCCGCCATCATCCGGTCCATCGCGGCAGATACCATGCTGGCGTAGCCATCGGCGGGGGCGGCCGCGACTGCGCCGGTGAGCATGGCCGAAGCAGTCAGACCCAGCATCCAATTTCGTCTACGCATAAGCCTCCTGCGGATCAGTCTCGAAAGGGTAGACGACGCCCGTCGGGGTTTATTCCATGGGTGAGCCAATTATTGATCCTCAGCAAAACAATCGTCTCATCGTGACCCTGCCGTTGGTTGACCAGGTCGCCGTCGGACAGCATATGCTCGGGCACGGCGATGGATTTCCGCCGGGCCATTCGGCCGAACCGCCCTCGCAAGGGCCGATGATTCCTACCAGGCGCCGTAAGGCAGCAAGGAGGAATCGTGCGCGCGACATTTCGCAATCTCTACGACCAGTTCAACATGGCAGCGTTCATTCGCGATCGCCGCACCCATGCCATGTCGGTGCTGCGGTGGGCTTTGATCCTGGTCCCGATGGCCGCAACGGTGGGAACGCTCTGCGCAGCCTTCCTGTGGAGCCTCGATGCCGTAACCCGGATTCGCTTCGCCTTTCCCTGGCTGCTCTACCTGCTGCCGATCGGCGGGTTCGTGGTCGGACTGCTCTACCATCTGACAGGGCGCTCGGTCGAAGGTGGCAACAATCTTATCGTCGAGCAGATCCACGAACCGGGGGGCGGCGTGCCGCTGCGCATGGCCCCGCTCATTTTCTTCGGCACGGTCGTGACACATCTGTTTGGTGGATCGGCGGGGCGCGAAGGCACCGCCGTGCAATTGGGCGGCAGTCTTTCCGGCGGGTTCGGGCGCGCCCTCAAGCTGGATACGCAAGCAACGCGCATCCTGCTGATGACCGGGATCGCGGCAGGGTTCGGCGCAGTGTTCGGGACGCCGATCGCGGGAGCGGTCTTCGCGCTGGAGGTGCTGGCGATTGGCCGGGTCGAGTATCGCGCGCTGGTGCCGTGCCTGGTCGCGGCACTGGTCGGCGACTGGACCTGTCTTGCCTGGGGCATTCACCACGGCATCTACCATGTCGATGCGACAGTGCCGGTCGACGCTCTAATCGTCATCAAGGTTGGCGTCGCGGGCGTCGTATTCGGGTTAGTCGGACTAGCTTTTGCAGAGGCCAATCATGCGCTGGGCGGATGGCTGAAGCGCATGGTGCCTTATGGCCCACTACGACCCGTCATCGGTGGCGTGGCCGTGATCGCACTGGTCTGGCTGTTCGGCACGCGGGACTATCTCGGTCTGGGCACGCTAGCGGCGACGCCGGATGGCCTGACCATCGCCAGCTTCTTCGGCTCCAATACGGACCCGTGGAGCTGGGCGCTGAAGCTGCTCTTCACCGTCGTCACCCTTAGTACCGGCTTCAAGGGCGGGGAGGTGACACCGCTGTTCTTCATCGGCGCGGCGCTCGGCAATGCACTCGCGCCTATGTTCGGGGTGTCGACAGGGTTATTCGCGGCGATCGGCTTCGTTGCGCTGTTCGCGGGTGCGGCCAACACGCCGCTTGCCTGCACGTTCATGGGGATCGAATTGTTCGGGGCGGCCTATGCTGTGCCGATCGCGGTCGCATGCTTCGTCGCCTACCTTTGCTCGGGTCATAACGGCATTTATCTGTCGCAGCGCGTCGCAGTCCCCAAGGTGCCTGCTGCGCGCCTCACACCCGATGCGACCCTGCGTGATGCCCGCACGCACCGTGCTTCCCGCCGTCGCTCGCGCGTCTGATCCTGCTTCCTATCGAAAGGCCCATTATGCCTGATCGTTTCACCGTCCAGCACCGCGAGTTGGAATGCTGCGCATCTATTTGAAGCCGTCTGACAAGGTCGGCCCACGTCGCTTCTGGGGTGCGAAACCTTTTTATCGCGAGCTGATCCGCACCGCGAAGGCGGACGGCATCATCAACGCCGTCGCGCAGAACATGCATTACGGCTTCAGCAATCGCGGCCCAATCCGGGAAAATGGATCGGAGATTGCCGATCCGCATCTGACTATCTGCGTCGAGCTGGTCGGCGAACGTGACCAGCTCAACATTTTCTGTCGCCGGCATGGCGATCTGCTCGGCAACAAGGTGATAGTTTACAAACAATTGGAGCATTGGACGATCACGCGCGAAACTGAGCGAACCAGAGCCTGATCGGCGTTCCCATAATGGAACTTCCAGAAGGACCGTCACGACAGGATTGGTCTGCCCGATGCGCGGGTCGACACGCTTTTCCCGAAACCTGTTCCCGATTGAGTTTTCCCGAAATGACCCGCTGTACATGGAGAAGCGGGACTGCTCCAGACGCTCAACGGTCGGTTCGCCATGCCGCGCTGCTGTGCCAGAAACGCTAACCGGGGCGCTGACAGGCGTCACAACCGACCGAGACTGTTGAAAAACTCGGCAAGCAGGCAGTGCGACGACCTCGCGCGTAATATGACTGCGTTGAGGTGACCAATTTTAACAAGAAGTTGCAAAGATAGGCATGATACGAGAAGAATATTGCCCTGACCGACGCCTCTTCCGAGCCGAAGCAACTTTTTCAACAGCCTAGAACGGTTATGACACCGCTCAAAGACAGCTTTCAACCATCCCGAAATCTGCCTGTCGCCTAACCACCGATCCGTGTCGTTCGCTGTTCGTTCGGGCCTGGCGTACGCAAAGCGCACTTTCGTGCAGTGACCCCTTATGGCGGCATCTACATCTGCGCCTCCCTGCTTTGGCTGTGGAGCGTGGAGGGCATCCGTCCCGATCGCTGGGACGTCGGCGGCGCTGCCCTGTGCCTGATTGGAACCTGTGTGATCCTGCTCGGGCCGCGTTCTGCGTGACCGCGCTGATCGCCACACGCCTCGATCCGGACGAGCTGACGGGACTGGCATGTCTCCTCAATACCGCAAGCCTCCCCAGTGCCGATCTCGCGGAGACTGACCGCGTCTTCTTCCGGTTCGATGCGGATTGCCTCGTCGGTTATGGCGGTCTCGAAGGCGAGGGAGCCGACCGCCTGCTCCGCTCCATTCTCGTCGTCCCGGATCGCCGAGGCGCCGGCATCGGCCGAACGCTGGTCGCGGCGCTGGAACAAGAAGCGCGCGGACTGGGCGTGGAGCGATTGCATCTGCTGACCACGACCGCGGCCGTGTTCTTCCGCGCGCTGGGCTATGCGGCTGCCGATCGGCATGCGGCACCCTCGGCCATTGCCGCCACGCGCGAGTTCACCTTGCTCTGCCCCGCCTCGGCTACTTACCTCGTGAAAGCTCTCTGATGCCGCTTCGCACACTTACCGATCCCGACATTCTGCCTGCGCTCGACCCTGCATTTATCCGCCCTCGCTCTGCTGAGGCTCTTGGGCCAACCGAGCCTGCCCCACGCATCCTGCTACTCTATGGGTCGCTACGCGAGCGCTCCTTTTCCCGGCTTGCCGTCGAGGAAGCTGCTCGCCTGCTGCGCCTGTTTGGTGCCGAAACGCGCATCTTCGATCCCTCTACGCTGCCGCTGCCCGACCAAGTAGCGGGCGACGATCACCCGGCTGTTCACGAGTTGCGCGAGTTGTCGATGTGGTCCGAGGGACAGGTCTGGTGCAGCCCTGAGCGGCACGGCCAGATTACCGGCATCATGAAAGCGCAGATCGATCATCTGCCTCTCGAGATTAAGGGCATGCGCCCAACGCAGGGGCGCACGTTGGCCGTCATGCAAGTATCGGGCGGATCGCAATCGTTCAACGCGGTCAACACGCTGCGCCTGCTCGGCCGCTGGATGCGGATGGTCACGATTCCGAACCAATCTTCGGTGGCGATGGCCTTTAAGGAGTTCGACGATGCTGGCCGCATGAAGCCGTCGAGCTATTATGATCGGATCGTCGACGTGATGGAGGAACTGGTGCGCTTCACCGTCCTCCTGCGCCCCCATGCGGTGCAGCTCGTCGATCGTTATTCGGAGCGCAAGCAAGTCGGCGTGCCGGTCGACGTGGCTACCGACCTGTCGAGCATCGCTATCGCCCGCGTCTGACGCTCAAGCGTGATCGAAGGCTTGAAGGATTGGACACGGCCCGGCCGAGCCGCTTCCGCACTCTCTCGCGAGATGGCGAAGGGAGGCGCGCACCCGCTCAAGCTCCTGGATCTTGGCGTCCAGCGCCTCAATCCGCTCATTGGCAAGCTCGCGTGCGCGGGCGCGATCGTCCGTTGCGTCGAGCGCTAGCAGTTCGCCGATCTGCTCCAACGTGAACCCGGCTGCCTGCGCCGATCGGATAAACCGGAGGCGGCGCACGTCATCGATTCCGTAGCGGCGAATACTGCCGCTCGCGCCGGAGCCTTGCGGTCGGTCTGGCGTATCGAGCAAACCCCGGCGCTGATAGTAGCGCACGGTCTCGACACCGACGTCCCCTTCACGCGCGAAACCCGCAATTGTCAGCGCCGCCATGCCTTGACTCCGTACTATAGTACGGACCCTATATAGGCTCCGCGAACAGGACGGAGAAGTGAGATGGCGACCGCGGCGCCCAAGAAAGCGACGATCTATCGTATGGTGATGCCTGCGCACACCTGCCCCTATGGCGTGAAGGCCAAGGATCTGCTGCGCCGGCAAGGTTACGAGGTCGAGGATCATTGGCTGCGCACGCGCGAGGAAACCGACGCGTTCAAGGCGGAGCACGGCGTGAAGACCACGCCCCAAACCTTTATCAGTGGCGAGCGGGTAGGAGGCTATGACGATCTGCGCCGCTTCTTCGGCAAGGCGGTGCGCGATCCCAAGGCCGTCACATACCGGCCCGTAGTCGCGGTGTTCGCCATGGCCGCGCTGATGGCGCTCGCGGCCAGCTACGCTGCCTTCGGCTCGCCGTTCACGGTCCGCGCTGGGGAATGGTTCATCGCCTTCTCGATGTGCGTGCTCGCCCTGCTGAAGCTCCAGAACGTAGAGAGCTTCTCGAGCATGTTCCTCAACTACGATCTGCTCGCCAAGCGCTGGGTGCCCTATTCCTACGTCTATCCCTACGCGGAAGGTGTCGCGGGCGTGCTGATGGCCGCTGGTGTGCTCACCTGGCTGTCGGTGCCGATCGCGCTCGTCATCGGGACGATCGGTGCGATATCCGTCATCAAGGCGGTCTATGTAGACAAGCGCGAACTCAAGTGCGCCTGCGTGGGCGGAGATAGCAACGTACCTCTCGGCTTCCTCTCGCTGACCGAGAACGTGATGATGGTCGCCATGGCGCTATGGATGGTGATCGCCCCGGCTGCGCTCTCGATGCCGCACTGAGCCGTTGACTTCAGGTCCAAAAGGCTGCCGGTAGTGGGCGTGAAGTCCGGGTCTCGTCCTTTTATCAGCGTCTTTCGCACGGCCGTCCTGGCCGTGCTTGCGATGATGCTGCTTATCCGGCTGGGGCCGATCTGCGAAGCCAGTGCTCAAGCCGCTCCGATCGCGTCGGCAATGGCCGGGTGCGAGGAGAAGAACCCTTCGGCCCCGGACAAAAAGGCGCCGCAAGCGGCCTGCGCGACGCCCTGCATCGCCGTCCCCGGGGAAGCCCTGGCGAGGGTCGAGCCGTTATCCTCACTCCCAATCGCCGCCTGGCCATCGCCGGCTAATGTCATGAGCGGGTGGCTGATACCGCCCGCCACTCCACCTCCGCGAGCCGTGTGACCCTCCAACAGGTTCACACATTCAATCAACGGAGATTTTGATGACCAAGTTCAAGCTGATCGGCGCAGCGCTGGCGCTCGCCCTTCCCACCGCAGCCTTCGCGGCCGGGTCCTGCTGCGCCGACATGGCGTGCTGCAAAGACGGTGCCGATTGCTGCAAGGACGGCAAGGGCGATTGCTGCAAGGACATGAAGAAGGGCGGCGATCATGGGGGCCGGTGAGAGAAGGCCCGAAAACGTACGCTAACGACCCTCGCCGGTCCGCGGCAAGCGCAACGGCCTGAAGTGCTCGCGCGGGCGATTGATCTCGCTCCAGAGATAGTCGCCAGTAAGCCCCACATGCTCCCATCCGAGCGGAGCGACATGAGCGAGTAGCTCATTCGGGACGTCAATCCCGCTGCGACGGAGGTGCTGGACGGCGCGGTCGAGATACACCGTGTTCCATAACGTCACTGCGGCCGTCACCAGGGTGAGCCCGGAGGCGCGGTGTCGCTGGTTCTCAAACGTGCGGTCGCGAAGCTCGCCCAGTCGGTTGAAGAAGATGGCGCGGGCAAGCGCGTTCCTGGCCTCGCCCTTGTTGAGGATGGAGCCGGTGCGGCGCCGCTGCTCGAGGTCATCGAACCAGTCGAGCATAAACAGGGTCCGTTCGACACGGCCGATCTCGCGCAGCGCGCGGGCGACCGGGTTCTGGCGTGGGTAGCCGGCCAGCTTGCGGAGCATGGCGGACGCGCTGACCGTTCCCGCCTTGATCGACGCGGCGAGCCGGAGCGTCTCGTCCCAGTTCTCCTCAATCGCCTTGACGTTGATCGGGCCCGCGACGAGCGGCCGCAGTGTCGGCCAGGGGTCAAGCGCACCCATACTATATAGTCGGCGCTCGTTCAGGTCTCGAATACGCGGCGCGAACCGGAAGCCGAGCAGGTGGCAAAGCCCGAACACATGGTCAACCGCGCCCGCGGTGTCGGTCGCGTGCTCGCGGATGACGAGCTCGCTCTCGTGGTCGAGAAGGCCGTCGATGACGTGGGCGGCCTCGCCCGCGTTCGCGGCAATGACCTTGGTATGGAACGGCGTGAACCGGTCGGAGACGTGGGTGTAGAACAGCACGCCCGGGTCGCTGCCGTAACGCGCGTTGTGGTCGGCGCGAGCTTCTCCGCGGCCGCCCGCCCGGAAGAACTGACCGTCAGAAGACGAGGTATCGCCCGGCCCCCATACCGCCCCGAGCGGATGCGCGGTGTGGGTGTCGACGATGGCGGCCAGCGCCGACAGGTACGTCTCGTCGCGGACGTGCCACTCGGCCGTCCAGCGCAGGCGGGCGAGCGTCAGCCCGCGCGAGCTTTCGGCCATGCGGCCGAGCCCGAGGTTGGTCGCATCGGCTAGGATCGTACCCATCAGCGCCGACTGGTCGGACGCGGGCTCGCCGCTGCGCGCATGGGTGAAGCGGTCGGCGAACCCAGACCAGGTCGCTACCTCAACCAGGAGGTCGGTGACGCGGATGCGGGGCAGGAGGGCGTAGAGCTTTGCCTTCAGCTCCTCGGCCTCGTCCGGAACCGAGCGGCGCAACGGGGTAATAGTCAGCTCGCCGCCCGCAATCGCAACGTCGACCAGCTCGCCGGCTGAGGCCGCGCGCTCTACCTCGTCCATGCGACGGCTCATCAGCAAGCGGCGCTCATCGCACCAGTCCCGGAACGTAGGGGCGACCGCCAGCCCGAGCTCGCCCTCGGCTCGCATGTCGACGAACGCCGCATGCGGCAGGAGATAGTCATCGAGCGTACGGTAGGCGCGGCTCCCATCGACCCAGATACTTCCCGACGCGAGCCGCTCGCGAAGGTGTACGATGACCGCGATCTCGTAGGCGCGCCGGTCGATGTCGCCTTCGGCCGGAAACACCACCTTGCGCCAGCGCGGTTTCAGGAAAGTGGTCGGCACCCGCTTCGGCAGAACCGAGCGACCGTCATGGTACATGCGCCGCAACGCCTCGACGGCACCGAGCAGCGGATCGCCTGGCCGCGCGGCGCGAAAAGTGAAGGCGGACAGGAAGGCAGGCGCGAACTTGCGCACGGCGGGATAGCGCTCGACCACTTCGTCCAGGCCGTCGTCAGCCGAGCGGGTCAGCTCCTCGGCAAACCGGATGCTGCGCTCCAGGTGATCCCAACCGATGCGGCTCTCGATCGCGGGCAGCGGGTCGCGACCACTCACGCGCGCATCCATCAGCACTCGGCCGAGTCGGACGTGGACGCGCGCCGTGTCCTTCAGCAGCCGGGCCTGACCCAGCAGCCGCTCGGAGCGCGTCCGGTCGGCGCGGCGGAACAGCGAGCCGACCAGCTTCTCGACCATGGCCAGCGCGGCGTCCGTCAGCGCCGCCTCCATCTCGATTGCGAACGCGATCAACGTGGCGACGCGTCGGCGACGCTCGAGCCGGCGTAGATGCTGAGCGGTTACGATCCCGGCGACGCGTGCGATCACGGCATAGCGGGCACCGTGAACGCGGCGAGCCCGGTCGGACTCAATCCCGAGCGCACGTACGCGGTTCAATCGTTCGACCAATGCCTTCAGGTTGGCTGCGCTGGGCGCCTCAGACCAGTCACGAATCCAGCCCAGGCCCGTGCGGCCCCGTTCACCCGCGTCGATCAGATCGGCGAGGTTGGCCTCCTGCTCCGAAGTGCAGTCCCGGATCAATCCGGTATAGGCAGTACGGCGCGCCTGGGCGCGGGCGATCAGGGCGATACGCTCCAGCGTCGACGCCGCGGGCACGACAACCCGGGTCAGACGCAATCGGTCGACCATGGCGGCGACGATCGGCGCTCCACGATCAGTCGAGGTGGCGATCTCGATGCCTATCGCCAGCATTGCGCGCAGGTCCGATCGTTCGAATGCCCTCAGGCCGAGCAGCGCCTCGATCTCGGCTCGGTGCTCGCGCAAGGTCGGACCGCGATCGGCGTAGCCAAGGAAGTCGGACGTGTTGCCGCCCAATTGCTCGCATAAAGCAGCCAGCATGAGCTCGGACGGCACCTCACCCGGGGCGAGCGCTCGCCCCGGGTGGCGAAGGTAGCAGAGCTGGACCGCGTAGCCGATCCGGTTGGATCCGCGACGTCGTCGGCCGACCTGTGCGAGGTCGTCCGGTCCGAGCGTATAGAGCCGTTCGATCACCTCGCGGTCGACGGGCGGATCGAAGATTGCGGCCCGCTGGCCGGGCGAGAGGATCGTCTTGACGGACATGGCGATCTCTCATTCGGCGACTGTCACGAAACAAGCTGTTTACAATGTTGATGGAGCATAGACAGGGACACGGGTTAAGTGACAAAGAAGCTGCTCCGTGGCGAGCAATCCGGCTTTGTCACCTATACGGACGTATATGTGACGACCCAGATCGGCTACGCACGGGTGTCCAAGGCGGACGGCAGTCAGGTCCACGACCTCCAGCGCGACGCGCTGGTCGCGGCCGGCGTCGATCCCGACCATATCTATGAGGATGCGGCATCGGGCCGGCGCGACACGCGGCCTGGACTTGATGCCTGCCTCAAGGCGCTGCGGCGCGGCGACACGCTGGTTGTGTGGAAGCTCGACCGATTAGGGCGCGACTTGCGCCATCTCGTCAATCTGGTCGGGGAGCTGACGAAGCGGCAGATCGGCCTCAAGGTGCTGGCGGGCGAAGGCGCGTCGATCGACACCACCACCGCCAACGGTCGGCTGATCTTCGCGATCTTCGCCGGCCTCGCCGAGTTCGAGCGCGAGCTGATCGTCGAGCGGACCAAGGCCGGTCTCGCTGCGGCGCGTGCCCGTGGACGAAGCGGCGGCCGCCCGTTCAAGATGACGCCGGCCAAGCTGCGCCTCGCCCAGGCCGCGATGGGTAAGCCCGAAACCAAGGTCGCCGAGCTGTGCGCCGAACTCGGCATCACTCGGCAGACGCTTTACCGCTTTGTCGGGCCGAAGCGCGAGCTGCGCAATGACGGGCAGCGACTACTCGACCGGCGCAAGGCGAAATGAACCGCCTGTTCCGTCAGGATCGGCTGATCGCCTCGAACACGATCCGAGCGACGTTCGCGGGCTGGCATGACCAGGCGATCGCCGCATTCATGTTACTGGTCGTACTGGCCGTAGCCCATGCGTGGTTCACCGATCGCCCGTGGAGGGTTGCAGCGTGGACGGCGCTCGGTGCGGGCACGCTGATCGGCATCGGGGCGGGACGCCTTGTCAGGGCGCGCCTCGCCTTCCATGCCTTCGACGGGTTGCTCGCGGCCGATGCCCTGCACCCGCACACCCGCCTGCGCTACAGGACGGCATGGCATGGCATCGGATTGGCGCTGCTGACCGTGGCGACCCTGATCGTGCGCCCTTCGCTGCTGGTCATCAGCGTGCCCGCCTATCTTGCCGGGGTGTTGATCGCCGGACTGACGGGTGGCGTCAGGATGCCGAAGCGGCTCGCTGGCACGGCGCGACCGGGATGGACGCTCCGGGCATGGTCGCATCGCCCGATCGCCGGGGTAGCGGCTGCGACGGTCCTGCTCGTGCTGCTGTTGCCGACCCGCACGCTGGGCACGAATGCCCTGATGGCGGTGGTCGGGATCGGCACGGTCCTGCTCGCGCTGATCCTCACCAGCGCCGATGACGCCATCGTCCGCTTCATGACGATCGCCGGACACGGATCGCGACGCATTTTCGTTCACCATGGCAAGGGGATCGCGACCTTCCTTGCCGTGTCGGTGCCGGGATGCTGGATCATGCTGGGGCCGGTTGCGGCCGGGATCGCCGCTGCCGCCTGTGTCGCCACGCTGTTGCTCTTGGCGCTGCGCGTCCTCGCCTATCGGCTGCATACCAAGCGGTTCGCCGACTTCCTCGTCTCCATCCTCACAGGATTGCTCATGCTGGTCGCCTATTCGATGCCGGTGGCCCTGCCTGTCATCACGCTTGCCATGTTCTGGCAACTACATCGCCGGGGGCGGACGAAGACGTGGCTGCTGGTATGAACCCCGCCGTCGATCTAACAGGCACAACCGTCGAGCGGAGCGGGGAGCGCGTCGTCCACGACGTCGATTTGACCGTCGCACCCGGATCGTGGTTCGGCCTCATCGGCGCCAACGGATCGGGCAAGACCAGCCTGCTCAGGGCGCTTGCCGGCCGGCTGCCCTTCGCCGGTGGATCATGCCGGATCGGTGGCGAAGAACTGATCGAGGATCGTGCCGCTCGCGCGCTGCGTTTCGGTTTCTCTCCTCCGGCCGACAAACTGCCGGATGCCTTGCGGGGACGCGACGTTCTCGAACTCGTCGGCGGGAACATCGATGATGTTCGCTCCCGCCTGGGAAAGCTGCATGAAGCGCTGGGCCTGGCGCCGCTGCTCGACCGCTGGATCGGCGACTGCTCCGCAGGCATGCGACAGCGGATCGCCATTGCTGCGGCGTTCGCGGGTGGCCACTCCCTCGTGATCCTTGACGAACCGTTCAACTGGCTCGATCCTGTCGCGATCTTCGACCTGCGCGAGGTTCTGCGCGATAGGGTCGATGGCGGCTTGGCGCTTATCACTGCCCTCCACGACCTCGGCACGCTGGCATCGGCATGCGACGCCGGTCTCATGCTCGCCGATGGCAAGGTCGCACTGGCGCTGGACGAAGGCATGCTGCGGATCGCTGCCCAGAATCCGCAAACGTTCGAGCGGCAGACGATCGACCGCCTGCGATCCGGATCAGCTACGCCCAACGTTTAGCGTACGCTGAGAAAGGGATTCTGCGATGACCTCGGGAAGTGCAATGAGGACGTGGACCGTGTTGCCTCTCCTGATGGTCATCGCAGGCTGTGCTACACCCTCTTCTCCGCCGAGTTGCGTCGGCCTTCGCGGCGTCGGTGCCGTACCGATCACCGACGCGGCGGGCGTGACCCGCATCCGCTACACCTATGCCGATGAGGCGGTGCGGCTGCCGCACCTGCAATGCCGGGCCGATCAGGGCGATCGGACGGCGATGGTCGAACTCGCCCGCGCCCTGGAAACGGGTAGCGGCGTGGTGCGCGACGATAGCCGTGCCGCCACACTCTATGAGAAGGCAGCGCAGGACCGCCCCACGTTCACCAGCATCTATTCTCCGCCCGTCCGGCTCGGCGGTGCGGGGCAGGTCATGATGATCCCCAATACGGACGGCGGGCCGGGGAACGCCGAGGCGAAGCATCGGCTCGGTCACATGCTGGTCGAAGGCCGGGGTATCGCACGCGACCCTGAACGTGGACGGCAACTAATCGCCGAAGCGGAACGGCAAGGATTTAAGCCATAGTGCGGATGCGCCGTTCAGTGGTCCGCCGGGACGTCCTGAAGATCGAGCGAAGGACCAGCCCAGTTCGGACCGGCGCGGTCGCGCCCCTTCGTTCCGACGATCACCGACCAGGCAAAGGCCCGCCATCCGGGACCGGCGTAAGCGGAGGCGAGCCGCTCCGCGTCCTCGATGTTACCGGCCTTTGTCAGCAGATGGATGAGCTGTATCCGTTGCCTTGCCGCCCGGACCCGCTCGAACGGATCGCCCCGATCGAGCGGAGGCGGTGCGTCGGCCATCATGCGAAGCAATGATCCGGCACCGCTGGCATCGCCTGTCGTCATACGGCGCTGGATAACCGCCAAACGTGTCTTCCCGAGCACCAGCGGATCGCCCGACCGGCTTGCGGCCTCCAGCGCCTTGTCATCGTTGCCGGCGTTCAACCAGGCTTCCGCGGCGATCTCGCTGCTCAATCCCTTCGGGCATAAGCGCGCAAGGATGCCCGACGTGGTCAGGCGCGTCATATAGGCTGCCACGACGGTGCTGTCCTGCGAGGGCAATACCCATTCCAGGACACCGGTCAGTCCGTCGTCCACTGCGGCGCAGTCGTCCGAGGGAGACAGCAGGTTAGTCACCGTCAGGGCACGATCGAGGTCGCGGGCGTGCAGAAAATCGGCGATCAGTCCCTGCGCCTGCTGGCCGGGTTCGGGCAATGGCGCGTCACCCGTGGCTTGGCGTCGTGCAAAACTCCGCCGGATGCGGTCCACGGCATCGTCGGGGCGACCCTCGATCAGATCGACCGAAGTCGTATCCAGCCACGTCATCGCCTCCCGGCGGGTTTCGCCGGCGAGCAGCGGAATCAATGCCCGCAAACGCCGCACAGCCTCGGCCGCCCCACCGGCAGGCCGATCAGGAACGCTGTCCCATGTTGCCCTGTAGAGGAGCGACGCCTTGGTCGGCCCAGCGGGCAGCGCATCTGCGGCCAGCAGTATCAGCCGGAATGGCGGGATAAGTGGCGGAACGATGCCGGGCGGAGCGTCCATGGAGAAGCAGTCGCGGATACGCCTGTCATCTGCGGCGCTCGCGCCGCCCGGGCGGAGCCGTTCGACGAAACGCTCGCAAGCGCGGTCCTCGCTTCGCTGCTCATCCTGTTGCGCCACAATCTGACGCGTCAGCTTGTCCGGACCGGGGCCGAACGTCCGCAGCTCGTAATCCTCGGACATGCCAGAGGCTGCCTCGATGGCCTGGTCGCGATCGGCATGGCGAAGATTGCGCGACACCTCCCGTAGCGTCACGTCGCGCTCCCGACCCGCCGGCATCGACTTTGCTGCTGCAACTGCCCGAACAGCGAGGCTGTCAACGGGCGCGGCATTGCCACACCCGGTCGAAAGCAACGCAGTCGCGGCAAAGACAGAGATGGTGCGGAGACGCGCGATCAACATCGCGTCAGGCTACCTCGGATTGCATGGCGCGCAAGCATCACCGCTTAGCGTACGTTTTCGACCATCCTCTCACCGGTGCCCGGTCAGAGGCTGATACCTTTGTAGAACCGTTCGTGCTGAGTAGGGACTGAGCCCTTCGACTGCCTGCCTGCGGCAGGCGCTCTGGACAGGCTTCGGTGCTGTGCACCGAAGTCGAAGGCCCGTATCGAAGCACCTGTGTCGGTCCTTCGATACGCCATTTCGACAAGCTCAATGGCTACTCAGGACGAACGGTTTCGCCTTGTGCCGCCATGCTCCAGCCCCTTGGTCACATCGCCTGCTGTTCGCGGTTCAGGCTGCGCCCGGGCCGGGTCGCTGTCGGCACCGCGGCCGGGACCCGCGCGCCCGCCGGGGTGGCGCGGACATCGGCCGGGACCTCGACGAACGGCAGCTTCAGCGTCTCGCTGGTCATCCGCCGGATCCGGTTGGTGAAGCCCGGATCGTCGTTGAGCGTCCGGCCATAGGACGGGATCATCGCCTCGATCTTCGGGGTCCAGATGCTGGCGAAGCGCTGCGGGAACGCCTTTTTCAGCACGTCGAGCATGATCGCGGGCGAGGTCGAGGCACCGGGCGACGCGCCGAGCAGCGCGGCGATGCTGCCCTGCCTGTCGGTGACGATCTCGGTCCCGAACTGCAGCACCGGTCCCTTTTTCGGGTCGCGCTTGATGATCTGCACCCGCTGTCCGGCGGTGACCAGCTTCCAGTCGCCGCGTTTGGCGTTCGGGAAATACTTCACCAGTTCGGCCTGACGGTCCTTGTCGGTCAGCATCGCCTGTTGGACCAGATACTTCACCAGCTCGGCATTTTCCGCGCCGACCGCCATCATCGGCCCGACATTGTCCTTGTACACGCTGTTGAACAGGTCCTGCCACGACCCGTTCTTCAGGAACTTCGTGCTTTGCAGCGCGAACGGCCCGAACAGGATCACCGACTTGCCGTCGAGCTTGCGCGCGTCGAGATGCGGCACCGACATCGGCGGCGATCCGGCCTCCGCCTTGCCATAGACCTTCACATCGTGGCGCGCGGTCAGCGCCGGGGCCTCGAACGCGAGGAACTGGCCGCCGACGGGGAAGCCGCCATAGTCCTTCGCCTCGGGGATGCCCGACATCTGCAACAGCTTGAGCGACGCGCCGCCCGCACCGATGAACACGAAGCGCGCGCGCACCGTGCGGTCGCTGTTGTCGGCGAGGTTGCGGACCGTCACGTTCCAGATGCCGTCGGCGCCGCGGCGGATGCCCCGCACCTCATGGCGCAGTTGCAGGCTGAAATTGGGGTTGCGCTTTAACGCGTTGGCCAGCTGGTTGGTGATTACCCCCCAGTTCACGTCGGTGCCGATCGGCATATAGGTCGCGGCGATCTTCTGTGCCGGATCGCGCCCCTCCATCACCAGCGGCGCCCATGCGGCGATGCGCGAGCGGTCCCGGGTGAATTCCATGCCGTAGAAGAGCCGGTTCCTGACCAGCGCCGCCTGGCGACGGCGCAGATAGTCGATATTGGCGTCGCCCCATACGAAGCTCATATGCGGCGTCGGGTTGATGAAGCCGTTCGGTGCGCCCAGACGCCCGGTCTTCACCTCATGCGCCCAGAACTGGCGCGCGACCTCGAACTGTTCGGCGATCTGCACCGCCTTGGTCGTGTCGATCGACCCGTCCGCGTTCTCGGGCGTGTAGTTCAGCTCGGCGAAGCCCGAATGGCCGGTGCCGGCATTGTTCCACCCGTTCGAGCTTTCCTCGGCCACGCCGCCCAGGCGTTCGAACATCGCGACGCGCCAGTTGGGCTCCAGCTCCTGGAGATAGGTGGCGAGCGTGACGCTCATCACCCCGCCGCCGATCACCGCCACGTCGAGCGGTTGATCCTCCGCCGGGGCGGGTCCGGGCGGCGAGGCCATCGGGCGGAACAGGAAAGCGATGATGCAGAACAGCAGCAGGCCGAGGATGCCGAGCACGATCTTGGTCTTGCGCCGGCGATGCCGGCGCGGGGCGGGGGCAGTGGGAGCTTGCATGGAACGGGTCCGTCAGGAAGATGGGCGCGCGGATACGCCGTGTTCGGTTCGAACCGCGCCGGAAATCCTCATGTTCTACGCGTTATACGATGACCCGATCCGACGCAAATCCGCCGTTTCCGGGCAATGCTATGTAACGTTCGGGCCACCCACGGCTCCGCCTGCTCTCGCCGGAGAGCATCGCAGCGGCTTCAGCCGGTGCGTCCCGCAGGAGCGGCAAGGGTGTCGTGGGTTTGAGCCATCGCGCTTGTGCTTGTTGGCCGTCAGGCTGGACGCCGTCGGCCGGTGAGGCCGACGACATTTGTCGTCCTGAATAATGACTCCGTAAGCGGTTGCGGATCGCCATGAGACTCGCACGCGGCACGATCGATCGCTGCGCCCAGCGACGCGAGGACCCGGCCGAGCGCGCCGCCCAGCGTCGCCTCGGCCAGTTCGCGGCAGCTGAGCGTCGCGCGCATCGCCGCCAGCTCGGCGGCCTGTTCGGCGTGATGGGCCGCGGCATCGCACGGCAGCGGCGCCGGGCGGAACCGCCGCGGCAGGAAACGCAGCAGCCGGCCCGGCAGCAGCGGGCGGTAGATATTCGACGTCTGGCGATAGCGCGGCCCCGCGCCGGTGGTGCGGCAGAAGCGGCGCTGGCGCACGAGGAACCCGGCCGCCTCCAACGCCGCCAGCGCGCGGGCGACGGTGGCACGGCCGAGCGCGGTCGCCTTCGCCAGATGGTCGTAGGTCGGGAACACCCGGCCCGCGTTCAGCCGGGCGAGCGTGCACAACTCCTCGAACACGCGCACCGCGCCGGCGGTGAGCGCGGCCAGCACCGTCTCGTCGGCGCTGAGCAACCGCCCCTGCGCGCGCGCATCGCGGCGCACCCGCCGCCCGGCGTCGAGCGCGGCGCGCGCGGCGCGCAGCAGCCGGTCGGTCTCGCCCTTGGCCGGGACCGCGAAGAAGCTGTCCTCGACGCTGCCTGCCTCGACGCTGCCGCGGCGCACCGGTGCGCCGGTGCGATGCACCCCGCCGCTGCGTGCCCGTGCGGTGCGTCCCGCATCCGCGCGCGCCGGATCCACCATGCGCGCCAAGGCTTCGCTCAGGATGAGCGCCATCGTCGTCCCCTTGTCCGGGGCCGGGACCATTTTCGCAAAAAAGGGGCGTGGCGCGAAGCGCGCGTCCTTGAACCGGCAAGCGATCGGGGGTATCTGGAACGCACTGTTGTTGATGCTGCGACGTTTGGCGACGTCGTCCAGAAACCCTTGGGACGCCCGGCCTTCGTGCCGGGCTTTCCTTTATGTGGTCACGGCCATTCCCTGTGCCGGCCCCGCTGCCGACGTGCTTCCGGCACCGCTGCCGATCGACCGACCTTTGCAGATGAAATCCAACATCGGAAGCGTTCCCGGTTCGTGCTTTCGAGTAGGAAAGGCACAATTATGTTCGTTTCGGCGCAATTTCCCGCGTCGGATTCGTGCTTTCGGGTAGGAATGGTGCCGCCGATTCGTGCTTTCGGGTAGCAATTACCGGCGGAAATTCGTGCTTTCGGGTAGGAAATGCCGTGCTCAGCCGGCGGGTGATTCGCCTGGCCCCGAATCATCGCTGCCAAGCAGCGGCGGCCGCCGGGTCAGCACCACCTGCACCGGTGCGCTGCGCCGCCCGCGCCGCGGGGCGTCGGTCGCTTCCATCTCCTGCTCGATCAGCTCGAGCCGATAGTCGGGAATGCTGTCCGATGCCGCTATCTGCTTCAAAGCATTGCGGAAATTGGCGAGCGGATTCTGATAGCCGATCTGCAGCCGGAAGGTCGCGAGGTCGGTCTCCAACCGCTCCTCGCCGCTCGAGCGCGCGACCTCATAGATGCGCCGTTCGATCGGTCCGAGCTGGAAATAGGCCGCGGCATAGTCGAGCACGTGGCGGTCGAGCAGGATCGCGCGGAACAGCCAGTCGCACAGCCGCACCTTGACCGCTTTCAGCCGCCGCTCGCCGCCGCGGGTGCGCGAATAGTGCAGCTTGGCCTCGGACAGCCACGAGAAGAAGCCTTCCTCGCCCTCGCCGCCCGCCTCGATATTGGTCTTGATCTGCGTGCCCTGCAGTCGTTCCAGCGCCTCCGACAGTCGTCCGTACGACCGCGCCGAGTGATTGGCGCCAGTGACCGTGAACAGATCGTGCGCGGTGAAGATGAAGTCCTGCGTCACATTCTCGCCGATCTCGATCTTCGCCGACATCAGACTGGCGATATACAGCACGATCTCCTTGTCATAGATCGTCGCGACGCCGCTGGCTGACGGGCGTACTTCGATCGACACGGTATTTGTCTGGTAGGTCAGCGGCTTCATCCACGCATTCTTGGCGAGCGCGAAGAACGGAAACGCCATCAGCGACCGCTCGCCGCGGATCTCGGCGGTCAGCGGGCTGTCGAGCCGGAACAGATCGCCCTGCGGACGGGCGGGGGCGCGGGGCGCGGGAGGCTTGCGGCTCATGGGGCTTTCCTACTCGAAAGCACGAAGATGCGATGGAAAACCGGGCCTGTCCTGCCAGCGCTACGGTCGGGCACATGGCCCATTCGTGCTTTCGAGTAGGAAATGGCCGGACGGGCGATGCCGCCCGCCCAAGGGGTCACCGCCGCGGCCGCCCGGCGGCGCGCGCCTGGTCGCCGGCGACCGCGAACGGCGAGGCGGCATTGGCCTGCGGGTCGTAATACCGGTCGATCCGGTTGCGTATCCGCGTCTGCACCCGGTTCTGAATCCGCCCATTAATCCGCGACATCGGTTCGATGCCGGCTTCGGCGGCCAGTTGGTCGCGCGTCTGGCGCTGCCCGGCCTGGCCAGCAGCGGATCGCGCGGTTTCGCCCTGGCGGGTTTCGGGAAGCGATTGCTGGACGGGCGCAGGCTGTTGCGGGGTATCGTCCTGATAGCGATCCTGCGCCGCGACAGGGGCAGCAGACAGGATCAGGAGGAGCGGAGCAATACGCATTGCCGCGATCATAGCGCGATTGCCCGGTGGCCGCATAGGGCCCTCAACGCCCCGCCGGCCGCAGGCGGACATCGTCAATCTGTCCGGTCAACCCCGACAGGCTTTCCGAAGGACGTGCGACCAGCAGCAATTGCTGGACCGGACATCCCGTCGGCACGGTGAAGCGGCCGGCGAAACGGCCATTCGGCACCGTCACGCGGCCGAGTTCGCGCCCTTCAGCGCAAGTCAGCGTCCAGTAGGGCAGCGCATCGGTCGCCTGCTCGATGCCGATGCTGCGCCCCTCGATCCTATAGTCGCCCGGGGACAATAGCTGCGTCTGACGCAGCAACGGACCACCGAGATTAGGCGGCACAGCGAAATCGAAGATTCCGCCCTGTTCCCCCCGCTGGATCGTCGCCGATACGCCGCTGTCGGTGATCGGAGCCCAGTCGAACGGCGTCGGCGACGTCAAATTGGCAGTGAACCCCGGATCGCGTGCGATGCGCCGATCGACGCCCGGCGTGAGCGTGGCGTAGAAGCGCCATGCATCGTCGACATGCCCTTCAGCGAGCAGGCGCCCGATCAGCACGACCGGCGCCCCTGCCGGAAGAGCGATCCCCCGACGATGGAGCGCCTCGAACAGGCTCGCCGTCGCCCGTACGTCGGGACCATTGCCCGATACGAACCCGATGAACTGGTCGCTCCACATCGGCCGCTTTGCCAAAGTCGTGACCAGCGCCTGCCGAATTTCGGCATCGGTGATCGCCGACGCCAATACCGGAAACAACAGGTCCGGCGCTATCCGCGAAGTGCGCAGCGCAATGTCGTAATTGCGCAGCACACCGGGAATATCATTCCGTCCGACCGCATCCTCGATCGCCCAGAGCCGCGTACGCAAGTCGCGTCGCGACAGCGTTTCCGAATAGGCGAAGATGCGTCGCGCCGCCGCCGTATCGCCGCGTACCTGCGCGTTGATGCCGAGCGTCGCAACGGCCGGTACCGCCGTCGGATCCTGTCGCAACGCGAGCCGGGCCAGATCGTCGGCACGCTTGCGATCGGCAGCGCTCGCCCCCGGTCCCGACAACTGCTCGGACAGCAATGCCGTGATCCGCCCGTCCCACGGCGCCAGCGCATGCGCCCGCGCCGGTGCGCTGCCGCGGATCATATAGGCCACGGAATGCGTGACCGAGAGATAGCCCAATCCCGCCGCGGCTACTGCCAGCGCGCCGCGCACCCCCCACTCGATCGGCGACCGCCTGGGACGGGTAGCACGACGCTTCGACATCAGCCCTTGGCCTCAGCGGCTTTGTCGCGGCCGTAGCCATAGCCATATTCATAGCCATAGCCGTAATGTGCCTTGCGCGCCTCGAACTTGGTCAGCACGCCACCGAGGATATGCGCATTAGCCGCAGCGAGCCGGGCGAGTGCAGTCTTGACCAGCGTCGAGCGGATACCGTGCGATTCCACCGCATAGACGACGCCCTCGACCCGGCTCGCGATCAGCGGCGCGTCGGCCAGACCCATGACGGGCGGGCTGTCGATCACGACATGGTCGAAATGCTCGTGCAGCCGCTCGATCAGCAGCGACAGGCGGTTGCCGGTCAGCAGCTCGGCCGCATTGGGCGGGATCGGCCCGGCCGACATGGCAGTGAAGCCCAGATCGGCCATGTCGAAGGTCAGCGGCGCGATATCGTCCTGCCCGGCGAGGAAGTTGCTGAGGCCATGGTCGTGGCTCACCCCACCCAGATGATGGACCGACGGCGAACGCATGTCGCCATCGACCAGAATCACCCGCTTGCCGCTGCGCGCCAGCATGGTGGCCAGCGCCAGCGCGGTCGTCGACTTGCCCTCGGCCGGGCGGGTCGAGGTGACCGACAGCGACCGCGGCACGCCATGTTCGGTGGTGAAGGCGAGGTTGGTCTGGATCGCGAGATAGGCATCGACCAGATCGGACTTGCGATCGAGCAGTGCCTCCTTCGGCGTGACGTCGTTGACCTTGGGCACCGGGCCCAGCATTGACAGTCCGAGACGACGTTCGACCTCTGTCGGATCAGCGATCGCTTCGTCGATCTGTTCGAGCGCAATGGCGATCCCCGCTCCGAGAAGCAGACCAACGAGTAGAGCTATCGCGAGATTAATCAGCAACTTCGGACTTGATGGAACGCTTGGAATATCAGCAGGATCGACGACGGAGATGTTGTTCACACCTACTCCACCGGCAACACCAATCTCCTTGAAACGCTGTAGCAGCCCATCGTACAGCGCACGATTAGTATCAACTTCCTGCTGATAGATATTATACTGGATGCTACGCCGGCGTATGTCGAGATAGCTTTCCTTCAACTGATTGACTTTGCTCTGCAATGCAGCCTCACGCTGCTGCGCTTCGAGATAATCGGCCCGCAGGGATCCCGAAACGCGGTTTTCCTCGCGCGTAATCGACCGGTCAAGCTGGGTCAGTTGCGACTGTATCGCTCGCGCGGCAGGATATTCCGGTTCGAACTGTATCATCAGTCGCTGATATTCGGCTGCCAGTTCGGCACGCCGTTGACGCAGGCTGTTGATTGCCTGGTTGCGCAACGCCTCTGTCGAACCGCCGCCGCTACCTGCCTGCGCGTAGCGCGCTTCCATCTGAATGCGGTCCGCAGTCGCTTGCGACAAAGCGGCGTTCAGCGCCGCAAGGTCGTCCACGACGATCGACCGTTCAGTGACACCACGTCCATCGCTGCCTTGCGACGGGAGGTTGATAATTTGTTGCGCCGATGCATAGGCGACGAGTTGACGTTGCGACGTGTCAAGGCGCTCCTTCAACTGCGCCAACTGTCGCTGAAGCAAATTACGACCGTAAGAAGTAGCTTGGACTTTGCGCTCGAGATTGAGTTGGATGAAATTTTCCGCCCACGCATTGGCGATCCGTGCGGATAGCGCGGGATCGGGGCTGGTGAAGCCAACATCGACGAGACGCGACAGTCGGGTCGGCGACAGCGAGAAGTTTTTCAGCAGGATTTCGCCTGCTGCACGCTGACGCACATCGCGTCCCGACGCCGAAAAACGACCATTGGTGAGCTGAAAACCAGGATGATCGCTGGTAAAACCGAACATCTCGTAAAATTTTGGATCGTCAACCAAGCGCAGCTGCATTGCCACCCGCTCGGATAGTGTGCGCGATCGCAACAAACCATATTGCGTCTGATAGAATTCCTGGTCGGCAACGCTGGTTTCGCGCTCGACTCCCTGAAAATCGGTAACCTGGCTGGCTTCGCGCGAAATCTCGATCGTGGAGATAGCGGTATACTTTGGGGTCATCAGCAAAGTTGCGACGAGCCCCAACAGGACGGAGGCTACGACCGCGCCGATGATGACATAGCGCCAGCGCGCCGCGATCCGCATATATTGCCGGATCAGCGGCATTCGCCCTTGCTCGTGCACGGACGTTATGCCGGGCACTGCCGCGTGGTTGGGCAAGGGGAGTACGATATCGTTCATGGCAAATGAGAACTCTATTGCAGAATGGCTACGAGCGGCGCAGCCAAAAGCGGAGCAAGCGAAATGAAATCGCGGAACATGCGACGCTGCGGTGAATCACCGACGACGATCACGTCATTGGCATAAATCGCAGGATCGTCGTACGCACCGCGGCGGATCGCCGTCATGTTGTACAGTCCTGCCATCTTGCGTCCGTCGACCGTCCGCAGGATCACGACGTCGTCCGCGCGTGCGAATTCCGACATTCCCTTGGCCGACGCTATGGCGCGCATCAGCGTCATCTGATTGGTTACCGGGTACAGGCCCGGCTCGACGACCTGACCGTCGATCGTCACGACCTGGCTCACAGAATTCTTGATGTTTACCGTCACTTCGGGCTGACGCACATACCGCGCGCGCAACGCCGTCTCGATGGCAGTTGCCAATTCGGTTGCCGTCTTGCCGCTGGCGGGAATGGTCCCGGCAAGCGGCATCGAGATACGCCCACTTGCATCAACCTGCACTTCGCGACTGAGATCGGGAACGTTGAACACATCCACTTGGATCGTATCGAGCGGCCCAATCAACGAAGGCCGGTCGGCGACGGTCAAATCACTACGATTGGGAGCGGGGAATGCGCTCGTATCCTTGACGACGGTCAGGCGCTCGGTCGATACCAGCTCCGGCCGACCGGCACAGCCCGCGAGGCCAGTCGCTGCCGTGAGCAGGGCGAGAATAAGATAACGCATCTACCCGAGATTTCCTGGAACGATGAAAGAATGATCGCGGCCTATAGGTGCTACCCTTGGACGGGTAAAGCTGGACGTACCAAATCGCGTGTCCCGTTCAGCCAGATGCCCGCAATCACCATCGTCGCCATGACGAGTGGGGTACGCGCAGGATAGTCGAACATACTGGCGATCAGCACCAGCATAAGCAGGATCGATCCGAGCCGAGGCAACATTTCGACCTGCCGCCATGCGTGAATGCTTTTCCATAGCCACCATCCGATTGCACATATCAGGACAAGCAAACCTGCTATTCCGGCATCCAGCATAATTTCCAGATAGTCGTTATGCGCATGGTTGAAGTAGGTAATCTTCAGAAGATCAAACGGCTCGTTCATTCTGAACATCGGATCAAATCCGCCCGCCCCCGACCCGACCGGAAAATACGACCCAAGCATCTCGATGACGGTAGGCAACCCCCGCTGACGCATATCATGCCCGTTGTCGAGCGTCAGCGCCCGGCTAATCGATACGGCGCGGTCCGCCGCGATGCTCAGTGCCGTCAACAGGATGATCGCCGCGACGAACCCGCCGACCAACGCCCAGCCAACCCAAGGCGGCCGACGCCCCAGTTCCTGTCGAAGCGGCCGCCAGGCCATTGCCAGCCCTGCCGCCAATCCAACCAGGCCGGCGAGCATGCCGGCACGCGATCCACTTGCCAAGATGATCAATAGGAAGATCGGCAGCAAACCCAATGTCACCGGCCCACGCCATCCCGGCCTTCTGCCTCCCAGAAACGTCCAGGCCGGCGCGATTGCGCAACCGAAGGCAACGAAGAGAGCAAAGTGATTGCGATTGGCAAAGGTCGCACTAACCTGACCCATCGTGTCGTTGACGAACGGGTTCGTGAAAACCTTTCCGGAAAACTGCAACAGCCCCAGAAAGGCGGATACGCAAATCAGGAACAGCATTATGCTCGGGAGCAACCGGCGCTCTTCGGGTCGGCTGCCGGTCGTCAGCAACAAGATCGCTACTGGTATGGCTAGCGACGAAAGTGCGTTCCATGCCGCGCCAGGAACGATTGCCCATGGCCGCCAAGGTTGAGATTGCCCGCTGATGGTCGCCGCTTCGCTTGCAAGCGCGTGACCGGGCAAGGCCTGCCACAGCGCAGGCGGCAGCGGCACCAACTGCATCACCGCCAGCAGGACCGCCGCACCCAACAGCAGAACGATCGGCCGCTCTTCGGACAGCCGGGGGGGGGCACCGAACAAGGCGGCTGCGCACATGGCCGCCCATGCGGCGACGCGGACGACTATCTGACCTGAAGCATCCGCCCGCGACGCACCGCCAGCCAGCCACAAAGCGGCAATCAGCAGCAACAGCATCGAAAACGAAAACGAGGGCTTTGCCATTAAGGCGGTTGAGGGACGTGATTTCATATCGCCGCTTCGTCTAGGACAAACGCGCTCCGAACGGAACCTTATGCGCAGCATTCCAGCCCTGATCCGGTACGGGCAGAGCCATTTTGCCAACTATTTACGATCCAGCGCTTCGTTTCTATAGGCCATATTCAGAAGGCAATGTCACGCTCGACAGGCTGTCCATACCCGGACATTACCCTAGGCTCCAAAGACGGTTACCATGCAAGAAAAGACCGTCGTCAAACTTTCGCTGCTGGATAGCAAAAGCGCTCAGATCGTGTTCGGAGCAATCGCTCTTCTGGTGCAATATCTCTGCGTCCTACAGCTTGTACCCAACGGTCCACACAGCGATAAACTTCTATTCGACACTTTAATCGGATGCACCATTGCAAGTATCGCAGGCATATTCTTTTTTCGCGGTGTAAGTAAATATCCTGGCGTGGAAGCAAGCGCATATATCGTACCGAGTTTCGCGATTGCATATGCCGCACTTATCGCAATATTCATCCTTGGTCGATTTGAGTATAGCCGCATACTGCTGACGACAAGCTTCATATGCAATATTGTAGTATTTTTTTCTATTGCCCTTGCCGGGCGACGGAGACGTATGTGTATCGGGATCATTCCCGAAGGACAATATACGATACCGCCCGATGTGGACAATATACAGTGGTTTCTACTAACCGATCCACTTGATGACGTATCCCATCTGCATGCCATTGCCGTCGACTTGCGAGCGGACATTTCCGACGCATGGGATCGTCGCCTTGCGGCGTGTGCGCTGAGCGATCTGCCTGTCTATCACTTCAAACACTTACTGGAGTCGTTGAGCGGCAAGGTCGAGCTCGAGCATTTGTCCGAAAACAGCTTTGGCACGTTATCCCCGCTACGATCCTATATGCGCGCGAAGCATTTCATGGACGTAGTGTGCGCGTTGACCGCTGTCGTCCTGCTGATGCCGTTACTGATCGTGATTGCACTGGTGGTACGGTTTACATCGCCGGGTCCCATTCTCTTCCGTCAGGTTCGGATCGGATATCAGGGGCGTCCATTCCGTGTATTCAAGTTCCGCACGATGACTCATGTACCGGCGGGAACTGGTGACCTGCTAGACGCTGCGAAGACCAAGGACGGCGACATGCGCGTGACCCGCCCTGGCGGGTTCCTGCGCCAGAGCCGGCTCGACGAACTGCCCCAGTTGCTCAATGTCATAAAGGGCGAGATGAGCTGGATCGGCCCGCGTCCGGAAGCCGAAGTCCTTTCGCGCTGGTACGAGAAGGAAATTCCCTTCTATCCCTATCGCCACATCGTGCGGCCAGGGATCACTGGCTGGGCACAGGTCAACCAGGGCCATGTTGCTGAGGTGGAGGAAGTGAAAAGCAAGCTTCACTACGATTTTTACTACATCAAGCATTTCTCACCGTGGATCGACCTACTGATCGTGGCGCGTACCGTGAGAACGATGCTGACGGGATTCGGCGCGCGGTAGGACAATGATAGGCCGCTTCACGATATTACGAGGGATCACATGAACAATATTGACATCGTCAACGTAGATAACGGAAACGTTACGCTCGGTGAATCATGTTCGATCGGTCGAGATGTCCAAATTATCTTCATAGGTAAGGGATCAGTGACAATCGCTGATTACGTTACGCTAGGCGACAACGTGAAGATGATTATCGAGGGAGGCCACGTGTCGATTGGCGACTGGTCCACATTGCACAATGACACGAAAGTTTTTTCAAAAGCTGGCGTCACTATCGGGGAACATTGCTGGTTTGGCCAAAATACCGTTATCGATGGCACTGGCGGCATTACGATAGAAAATGGCGTTCGGGTCGGTATGTTTTCGCAACTGTGGACGCATGTCGCGGCTGGCGAACAGATCGAAGGCTGTACGCTTTTTGCCGAGACGCCGACCCACATCGAATCCGATGTCTGGTTGGTCGGCACATGCACGGTCGGTTCTGGCGTGCGGATCGGCCGTCGGACCGTCGCATTGGCCGGCTCCAATATCATCAAGAGTTGTCCACCACAGTCAGTGTTAGCGGGCATGCCTGCCAAGCCTAAGGACGGAGTCAGTTTCTATCGCGATGTGTCCTTGGAAGAAAAATTCGTGATGTTGGAAGGCTGGCTGCGCGCGGCACCCTTTGCTGACGGCGCCGTGATCGTCACCAATCATGCCGATGGTGTGGTGACGGTTACGCTAGACGGTTCTAGCAGAATATTTTTCTACCGCGATGCCGATCGGTTCGAGAAGCATGTGGCTGATGACAAATCGGATACTTCATGCTGCATCGAAACGAAGCGCTATGTGAAGACCTTCAGTTCGGCTGAACGCCGAGTGTTGAAGTATCTTTCCGGCAACAAGGCACGCTTTTTCGCTCATGATAACATTTCTGTGCAATAGGTAACATCTTCATGATCCCACTCGTCAAGGTTCGGATGCCGCCACGCGAGCAACTGATGCCCGCGCTGGAACGCGTTCTGTACGGCGGGATGATCGCCGAGGGCGAGGAGGTCTATGCCTTCGAGCGTGAGTTCGCCGAACAGTTCGGCCTGCCGAATGTGCTGGCCATGTCGAGCGGTACTGGCGCGCTGCACGTCGCATTTCTCGTCTGCGGCGTCAGTCCTGGCGACGAGGTGATCACGACTGCGATGACTGCGGAGCCGACCAACACGACGATCCTGCAGATCGGCGCGCGCCCGGTGTTCGCCGATGTCGAGCCGGATACCGGCAACCTCGCCCCCGCCGCGGTCGAACGCGCGATCACGCCAGCGACCAAAGCGATCTGCGTAGTCCACTACGCCGGCTATCCCGCCGACATGACGGCACTGCGCGCGATCGCCGACCGCCACGGCATCGCGCTGATCGAGGATTGCGCGCATGCGCTGGGCGCGCGGATCGCCGGGGTTCCGGTCGGCACGATCGGCGACGCGGCGATCTTCTCGTTCCAAGCGATCAAGCACATGACCAGCGTGGATGGCGGGATGCTGGCGCTGCGGGATCCAGCCAGGCTGGATCTGGCGCGTCGGCTGCGCTGGTTCGGGCTGCGCAAGGGCGTGCCGCGCACCGAGGTCGATATCACGACACCGGGCTTCAAATATAACATGAACAACGTCACCGCGGTCGTCGGCCGGCACCAGCTGCCGACGATCGGTGAGGCGATCGCACGGCATATCGAGAACGGCCGCTTTTACGACCGCGCCTTCGCGCAGACCCCCGGCGCCATGCCGGCCCATGTCGCGGCCGACAGCGAACCGAGCTACTGGCTCTATACCCTGTTATGCGATGATGCAGCGGCGGTCGAGGCGGCGCTGGTCGAGGCCGGGATCACCGCGTCGAAGCTGCATCGCCCCAACCATCTGCACAGCGTGCTGGCGCCCTATGCCGGGTCGATGCCGGGGCTTGATCATTTCTATGGCCGGTTGCTGCATGTGCCGTGCGGCTGGTGGGTGAGCGACGCCGATCGCCAGCGGATCGTCGATATCGTGACGGAGGCTGCACGATGAAGGCGCCAGCGCCGCCGCCCGCCCAACTCTTCGACTGCCGCCTGCCCGACAGCGCGCTGACGACGCTGACCGACCCGTTCCGACTGGGGCAGCTCGCTGCGGGGCCAGCGGTGGGGCAGCTTGAACAGGCGATCGCCGCACGCCATCCCGGTCGCTACGCGGTCGCGGTGGGCGACATGACGCATGCGCTGGTGATGGCGCTGCGGCTTGCCGGGGTGCGCCAAGGCGACGAGGTACTCTCGCTCGCCTTCAACTGCATGTCGTCGAATTCGGCAATCGCGATGATCGGCGCCGACGTTGCCTGGGTCGATGTCGATCCGGCGACCGCGACGTTCGACATCGATCAGGCGCGCACACGCATCACCGCGCGGACGAAGGCGGTGGTGGCCTATCATGTGTCCGGCTATCCGGCCGATCTCGCGACGTTGCGGACCTTGTGCGACGATCATGGTCTGCCGCTGATCGAGGACGTCAACAACGCCTTCGGCGCATGCAGCAACGGGCAGGATGTGGGGATGGCCGGCGATTTCGCGGTCTTCTCGCTCTATGCGAACAGGCAGGTGAACGGAATCGACGGCGGGATACTGCTATGCGCGCGCGCGCAAGATGCAGATCACGCGCGCCGCCTGCGCCGCTTCGGCATTGACACTGCGCGCTTCCGCGACGGCGATGGCGAGATCGATCCGCGGCTCGACGTGCCCGAGATCGGCACCTCTTCGTCGCTCGATAATATCCACGCGACGCTCGCGCTCGCGAGTCTCGCCGATGTCGACCATCGCATCGCCCGCTCGCGGCATAACGTCGCGATGCTGGCGGAGCGGACGCATGACCTGCCGCTCGTGCCGATCGCCGCGCGACCCGGCGCGGAACCGGTCTACTGGACCTGGCTGATCCGCCTCGCCGACCGCGACACGGCAATGCGCGCGCTCAAGGCGCGAGGTGTACTGTGTTCGAAGCTGCATTATCCCAACCATCATTACAGCGGTTTCGGCACCCCACCGCACGACCTGCCCGGCACGATGGTGCTGGAGGCGGAAATGCTGGCGATCCCGTGCGGCTGGTGGCTTGACGATACGGCGATCGCCGGGATCGCGGAGACCATCGCGGATGTAATGGAGGCGCGCGCCTGATGCTACCCGCAACGGTCCGACGCCTGCTGCCGATGGCCGTGCTGTATGGTGGACGGATCGGCGTGGCCGCGCTCGGGCTGGTCGTGCTGCCGTGGCTGAGCCGCGTCATGTCGCCCGCGCAATTCGGGCTGGCAGCGACAATCATCGCGCTGCAGACGCTGGCAGTGGTGCTCGACCTCGGCCTGTCGATCACCATCGCGCGCGAATTTCCGGTGCTTGGCAGCGAGTGCGCCCGACGCGCGCTCATGCAGCGCAGCGAGCGCGTGCTGCTGAAACTCTATCTGGCGGTGACCGCCGGGGCGACCGCGCTGGCGGCAACCGGCCTGCTGCCGGTGCCCGTCCCCGTCGCGCTGCTGACTTGCGTGTCGCTGCTGCTGATCGTGTGGCAGAATCTGGTCGTCATCGGCTACATCGCGCGGCAGCGTTTCGTCGTTTCGACATTGGTCCAGTTCACAAGCCTGCTGCTGCGCCACAGTATCTCGCTGGTCGCGGTGCTCGCACTCGGCGGGACGGTGGCGGTGTTTGTCGCGGGGCAGGTGGCCGGGGCGGCGCTGATGCTGGCGGTTTCGCGCTTCGCCTTCGCACGCCGGCGCCGCACCGATCCCGCCACTCCGGCAAGACCCCGCGCGGTGCAGGTGACGAGCGTGGCGGTAATGGTCTATTCGATCGCTGGGGCATGCGCGATGCAACTCGATAAGGTGCTGCTCTCGGCGCTCGCCTCACCGGTCGACACCGGCCCTTATTTCCTCGCCTCGACGCTGTCGCTGGTGCCGATCACCTTCCTCGCCAGCCCCGCGTCGCAATTCGTGCAGCCGCGGCTGATCGCCGCGCTCGACGCGCGCCGTACCATGGATGCACAGCGCTGGATCGCGCGGCTGGTGCTGGCAATCCTCCTGCTGGCTGTGTTACCGGGGATCGCACTGGGCTTTGCCGCTCCCTGGCTGGTGCCGCTGTGGCTGCAGGGCTCGCCGCAGCAGGCCGCGGTGATACGGTACGTCACGCTGCTGATGCCCGGTGCGGCGATTGGTGCGCTGGGGCTGATCCCGGCGATCGTGCTGGTGACGCGACGCGACTATCGCGCGATGGCGGCAATGTCGTGCATGATGGCGGTGGCGGTGTTGTCAGCCACCGCCTGGCTTGCTGCGCACGATGCGATCACCGGTGTATGCATCGCCTATGCGCTTTACCATGCGCTCGCCGCGGCCGTGCTGTGGTGGCGCGCGGCGCGCATTGAGCCGTGCTTCGCCAATCCGTTTGCGATCGCGGGCTGTCTTGCTAACGGGAGCGCCGACCAACCGGAGCCCGCCCCTGCTCCTCAACCTTAACCTATTGGTGACATGATGTTTCAAGGCAAAACCCTGATGATCACGGGGGGCACTGGCTCCTTCGGCAAGACCGTGCTCAGTCGCTTCCTGTCATCCGATGTTGGCCAGATCGTAATCTTCTCGCGCGACGAGCTGAAGCAGGAAAACATGCGCGTTGCGCTGCAGAACGACCGGGTGCGCTTCGTCATAGGCGATACGCGCAGCCCGGAATCGATCAATATGGCGATGCGCGGCGTCGACTACGTCTTCCACGCCGCAGCGCTCAAACAGGTGCCGTCGTGCGAATTCTATCCGATGGAAGCAGTGCGCACCAACGTGATCGGCACTGAAAACGTCATCAATGCCGCGCTGTCGAACGGTGTACAGCGGCTGGTGCTGCTGAGCACCGACAAGGCGGTCTATCCCATCAACGCGATGGGCATCTCCAAGGCAATGGCCGAAAAGGTGCTGGTTGCGCGCTCGCGCACGATGAGCGCGAACGATCCGGTGCTGTGCGCGACGCGCTACGGCAATGTGATGGCCTCGCGAGGGTCGGTCATTCCGCTGTTCATCGAACGCATCAAGGCGGGACAGGAACTGGGCATTACCGATCCGGCGATGACGCGCTTCTTGATGTCGCTGGAGGAATCGGTCGACCTGGTCCTGCACGCCTTTGCGCATGGCGCGCAGGGCGACACCTTCGTCCAGAAGGCTCCGGCCTGCACCATCGGCGATCTGGCGACCGCCCTGTGCGAGCTGTTCGACGTGCCGGAGCGGGTTCGCATCATCGGCACGCGCCATGGCGAGAAACTGTATGAATCGCTCGTCTCGCGCGAGGAGATGGCCAAGGCCGACGACATGGACCGCTACTGGCGCATCCCGGCGGACAATCGCGATCTGAACTATGAGGTGTTCATCTCCGAAGGCTCGCCGCAGGCCAATCTGGTCGACGATTATACCTCGCACAACACGCAGCGCCTGACGGTCGCCGAAGTGAAGCAGACACTGCTGACGCTGCCTTATGTGCAGAACGCACTGGCCAACCGCTGATGCCTGCGCTCTCGCTCATCATCCCCACGCATGAGCGGTTCCGCTATGCGGAGGGAACCGTCGAGACGATCCTCGCAATGGGCGACGACATCGAACTGATCGTGTCCGACACGAGCGCGGAAAATCCGTGGGATGCGATCGTGCATCCCCGCCTGAAGGTGGTGCGTCCCACGCCCGGAATCAGCGTCGTGGACAATTTCAACATCGCCCTGTCCCACGCGACCGGCGACTATGTCTGCTTCATCGGCGACGATGATCTGGTCGCACCGGAGATCGTGGACATCGCGCGACGCGCACAGGTTCTAGACGCCGATGCGGTGCGCTTCGCCTTTCCGATCCTGTTCTACTGGCCCGACTATCTTCATCGCAGCAACCCCGAAGCCTATTCGGGCACGGTCTGGATCAGTGGGTATTCGGGGCAGGTACGGACGCTTGATACCCATGCCGCGTTGCGCGAGGCGGCAAACAAGGTCGGGCACGGCGTCTTCGACATGCCGCGCGCCTATTGCGGACTGGTCGCGCGGCCGCTGATCGAACGGATCGTGGCGCAGCACGGCGCCTTGTTCGGCGGGGTCAGCCCGGACATCTATTCGGCGGCGCTGATCGCGACGCATGCACGAAAGACGCTGGATATCGACTTTCCGGCGGTCATCCTGGGTGCGTCGGGCGCGAGTACCGCCGGACAGAGCGCTGCCGGCCGCCATGTCGGGGCCTTGCGCGACAATGCCCATATCCGTCCGTTCCGCGACCTCGTCTGGCATCCGCTGGTTCCCGAATTCTATAGCGTGCCGACGGTATGGGGCTATTCGCTGATCCGTGCGCTTGAGCAGATCAAGCTCGATCCGCCGGTCAAGCCGAACTGGGGGCGGCTCTATGCACAGTGTCTGCTATATTATCGTCCCTATTGGAGCTTCACCTTCCAGGCGATGCGCAACTTCGTCCGTGAGAAATCACTGCCGGCACTCGTCGCCACGCTGACCGCGGGCACCGTCGCCGAAGCAGGATGGGCGCTGGGCCGGGTATGGCGGCGGCTGACGGTTCGCTTCGCGGTGACGAAGGACGAACGGATTGCCGGCGTCGATACGATTGCGGCGGCGGCGAAAGTCTCCGATGGCATCATTGCGGCCGGACCAAAGCCGGATTTCTACAGAACATGACTCCCTATTACATCTGCTATGCCATCCTTATCCTATCGGTGGCGGCAGGATTGCTGCTCGACAAGATGCGGGTCGCAACGATTCTTGCCTTCATTCCGATGTTCGTACTGATCGCGGGCCGGGGCATGGTCGGAACCGACAGCGCGAATTATGTCCAGAGCTTCGACATCATCCGCTATCAGGGTATGCTGGCCTCTAGTTTCGAACCGGGATTTACCTTGCTGGTCGAGGTGCTGAACTGGGTCTTTCGGGACTCGCTCGACGTGTTGATTGTTCTGGGCAGCGCCACGGCGATCATCATGCTGTCCGCCGGTCTGCTCCTTGAACGTTCGCCGCTCCTGTTCCTGACGATCATCATGCCGTTCTTCCTGATCGACATGTCGATCAACGGCCTGCGCTATGGCTTGGCGTTCGCGATCGTCGCCTTGGGCGCGGCTGCGTTCGCACGGGGCAGCCTGCGAGTATTCATCCTGTGCGGGATCATCGCCACCAGCATACAAATATCGTCGGTGCTGCTCGTCGTCGGTCTGTGGGCATTGATGGAGGTCCGGATCAAGACCTTTATCGGCGCAGCGCTAGGGATGGTCGCTATCCTGGTTGTGTTCGGCAGCTATCTCGAAGATAAGATATCGCAGAATACTGATGCCGTAGGATTGGGGGGACTGTCAGGTATCGTTCCGCTGGCCGCCACGGTCGGGGTTGTAGTTGCGATCCGTTATTCCGATCGTCCGATCGTTGCGAGCAAATTCCCTATGTTTGCAATTCTTGGCATGCAGCTTGCCTCGTTCGGTCTTGCTCGTTTCTACTATGCTGGATTGCGCTTCCAGACCCTGTTCGTGTTCCTGCTCTATTTGTTCGTCGCCATGTCCGTCCGTCGCTCGGCCGTGCAACTGAGCGGCCAACGCTTGCTTACCGGATCCTTGCTGGTGACCCTCATGCTGTGTTCGGTATCGCGCCTGTCCAACTTTCGCGAGGACACCGGTGGCTTTTCGCCGTTCAATCCCTTTTATTTCCAAAGTGAACTGAAGGGCTGACATGAGCCTGCCACCGGTACAGCATTCTGCGCCCCCCCCCACACTCAGCGTCATCGTTCCGGTGTATAACATGGCGGCCTATCTCGAAGGCTGCATCCGCAGCATTCTCGATCAAAGTCTACCCGATCTCGAGGTTGTAGCGGTCGACGATGGCTCGTCCGATGATAGCTTGGACATCCTGCGGGCCATCGCACGGCAGGATGCGCGGTTGCGCGTCTTTGCCAAACCCAACGGCGGGCAAGGGTCGGCCCGCAATCTCGGGTTGGCCCAAGCCCAAGGCCGTTACATCGCGTTCGTCGATAGCGACGATACGATCGCCCCCGACCTGTTGGCCCGCGTCCTGCCGTTCTTCTCCGATCCTATGCTGGACATTGTCTCCTTCGGTCTCGAGTTCCGCGACGATCAGGGCCAACTCGTCGCAGCGCGTGGCCCGGATCGCGAATTCGCCTCGACCGGTGACGCGATCTTCATCGACGCGATGATGGACCGCAATTTTCTGACCAGTGTCTGCAACAAGGTCTATCGACGCGCGCTGTTGAGCGACAACGACATCACCTTTCCCGAACTGCGCGCATTCGAGGATTCGGTGTTCTCACGGGATGTCGCCCGACATACGCGCTCGGTACGCTACATCCCCGACCGGCTGTATGTCGCGCTGACCCGCCGGGGAAGCACCTCGCGCGGACTAAGCACGACCAGTTTCGAACATGCTGCAACGATGATCGAACTCGAACGGCGGATGTTTTGCGAATGCGAGACCGATCCAGTACGGATCGCCGCCTTCCATGCCCATGTCGCCCGCTTCTTCGCCTATCTGATCCTTTTGGCGGCGTTTCGGATCAACGACCGGGCCGAACGGATGGAATGCCGTCGCATCGCCGATCAGGCAGGCTTCACCGTCTGTGCGACCGATCCCCGGGCAATGGCGCTATTGCCGGCTCGGGTCCGCATGCAGATTTGGCTGGCACGGCTTCCGAAGGTCCAGCGCCTTCTCGCCGTGACCGCACGGCATTTTAACCGCGGGCCGTACTGACCCTGCAAAAATTGTCAGCGACGCCGGGAACCGGCAAAGCGCTTCGGCAGGGAAATGAACGGTCCAAGGAGAACGAAACGTGTCGATTGTCCGCCGGTTGTTCGCATCCCTACGTCGCACGAAGCCGGGTAGCGATGCGGCTACGCGGCTGTCACGCCGCGACGCACTGATGCTTTCGATGGGGGGAGCAATACCGCTGGTACCCTTGGCAGTAGCGGGACAGCGCGACCCAGTGCCTACTGGCACCGCCCCCGGCGCAATGGTTGCTCGCCCCGGTGGCCGGGCACGGACGCTCCAGGCGAAAGCACTCGACATCTATTCGGTCAATGACAAGGGTGCGTTGGGCGACGGGCGGACGGACGACACCGCGGCCATCAACGCCGCGATCCTCGAGGTCCACCGTGCCGGCGGCGGCGAGGTCATCTTCGGCAGTTCGCCGTCGCCCTATCATGTCGTCGGACCGATCCTCCTTCCGTCCAATGTCGCGATCAATCTGAACGGCCAGACGCTTGTCGGACGCAGCTTCAACGAGGGGGTGATGTTCGCAACCGCCATGGTGCGCGGCGATACCCTGGTTCGCAACCACCGCGCATCGGATCATGACGGGGCGGTCCTGTATTCCTCGGTCCGCAACGGCACCATCAGGCGCTGCGCGATCGCGTTCGACTTCCAAAACTTCAACGTCAGTTGTTCGATCACCGACGTCGCCACGTTCGAGGCGCTACAGTTCGGCGTTTTCTTCCAATGCTTCTACATGTCGCTGACCAACTGTTCCGCGCGAGGCCCCAGCGACCGGACGAAGGCCGCCTTCGCGTTTACCGGCAACAACAACCTGATCTCGCTGCTGCGGGTCAGCGCTACGATGGAAAGCGGCTTCCTGTTCGAGGGCGGCACGACGTCGGTCAGCCTTATCGGTTGTTCGTGCGAAGGCGGCGGCGGGAGTGCAGTCACCTTTCGCGGCGACTGCCTCGGAATCTCGATCGATGCGGGCTATTGGGAAGCCATTCCCGGAACCGTGTTCGACTTCAGGGCAGCGGACGTCTGTTCGGTGTCGTTCCGTGGCAACTATGTCAACTATGCCGATACCATCCTTGATGATGGCGGCCCGCAATCACCCGCCACCCTGTTCGGAAGCTTCGACAGCAGCAACTATCTCGCCAACATCGGCATCGCCCATGGCAACCGGACCTATCGCGGTCGGATGCTGCTATCCTGTCCGCGCAATTTCATTCGCTACGAAATTCCCTTCGCCAACGACGCCCCGACAGAGGCTCCCGCGCACTGGACAATCGGCCCCAGCATCCAAGTCGCGCGCGATACGGCGTTCACCGGCCGGTCGCTATCCGACGTGCGCTCCCGTTCGCGGCTTCACTATGGCGCACCGATCCCCCTGGCGCGCGAAGGCGATGTCGGCGATCCCTTTCCCGGGACCATCGACCGCTCGCGTATAACCATGGCGACCGGTACCGCCGCCGTTGCTACCGTGGACAGCGGCATAACCTGGCGTCCCAATTCGCTCCGCGCGACCTTCGTTTTCACGCTGGTAGACAATGGCGGCGCGCACAAACTGTTCGGCGACATCTATGGCGACCAACTGGTCCGGCAGGACCGCAGCAACAAGCGAATTCTACTGGAACAATATCAGGGTCGGGTCCGGCTGCGCGTGGGGGATATCGACAACCGGTCGGGGGGAGCGTCCATTACCGGGTCGCTCCAGATCTGCACCTGAGGATCAACCTGCTTCGAACTGTTCGCACGTCTTGCGGTTGATCCGGTCGCGCTCGGCGTCGCGCACCCATCCCCATTTGGTGAAATATTGGGCAAGGCTCACCATCGCATAGCGCAGCCGGCGGAACGACGGCCGCGTCTGGCTGCGATATTCGTGCACCACGCCGTAATCGGGGACATAGAGCGTCCGCGCCGCCGCATGCAGTCTGCGCGACAGGTCGAGATCCTCGGCATAAAGGAAATAGCGTTCGTCGAAATAGCCGACAGCATCCAGCACCGACCGCCGGATCAACATGAAGCAGCCCGACAGGAACGGGAATTCGGCCACGGTGTCGTAATTCCAGTTGTGGAATTCATAGCGCCTGTTGCGCTCTTTGGCCCATTGCGTCCTGCTGAAGAAACGACGGCCCAGCAGATCGGCGGGGTCGGGCAGCAATCGGCACAGCCGCTGCAACGATCCGTCGGGGTACCGGACCTTAGGCATGGTCAAGCCAACATCGCCATGGGCATCCATGAACGCGACCATGCCGGGGACGACCTCCGGTCCCATTTGCAGATCAGTGTTCATCACCAGGTTGTAGCGACACCGCCCCCTGCTTGCCGCCAGTGCGATATTGTGTCCCCGTCCATAGCCCAGATTGGCGTTGGTCGTGACGATGGTGACGTCGGGAGCCTGCGCGAATGCCAAGTCAAGGGGAGGCTGGCTGTTGTCGACCAGCACGACATGCACGTTGACCATATCGCTGCGCGCCTGCGCGATCGCCCGCTCGATTTCATCGCGCGACGTGCCGAACAGCACGAACGAGACGCAGACATCCACCTCCTGCGGGATAGAAGGAATGATACCGGCGTATTTCGAGGACATAACGCTATCTTTCTATGCGCGGCGGATCGCCGCGGCGAATGGGGGCGGACATCGGGACGATCATGCCGTCCGGGAAACGGCGACCCAGCCACGGCCGGGTTCGTAGCGGCGCACGACCCGTGCCGGAATGCCGACGGCGATCGATGCCGGGGGAATATCCCGCGTGACGACCGCGTTCGCGCCGACGATGCTGCCGGCACCGATCGTGACGCCGGGCAGAACGCAAACTCCCTCGCCCAGCCATACGTCGTCGCCGATTACGACGGGCGCGATCGACAGCGGGCGATCGGCCGGCGGAACCGAGGGTGCGGAATGCTCGGGCCTGCTCCCGTCGAGCCCCGCTCCTTCCGGACCGCGCCGGGTCGGGCGCATCGTGGCAAGACCCTCGCCGTAATGGCCATGGTTATGGTCCGTGATGAAGACCCGACTGGCGATCAGAACGCGATCGCCGATCGTGATCCGGCCTTCGCTGCCAATATGCACATGGTCGTTGATCTGAACATCGTCGCCAAAGACGATGTTGGTTTCCCGACCGCTACCGAATGCTTCCAACCGCATGCCGCGACCAATGGTGATCCGGCGCCCTAAGTCGATATGCCGCACACCCCGCACGTAAAAGGGCCGGCGGATCAGGCGGGCATCGGGATACAGCCCTCGGGTCAACGCAACCTCCCAAGCCATCCGCAGCCAACCGAACAACGTATATGACCCTGCCACTAGAAACTTTCTCCTCCTGGCAATGCGGCATGGAATGCCTGCCTGCCCCGTGCTGCCTCCCTTAGGGAATTATGGTTGGCTGCAAAACCACCGAAGGTATCCGGGCAAGCGCACCGCAAGCAGCTTTTCTATTTTATTCTACGGCAGGTGTTTCTATAAAGCGCGATATAGCGGCTTGTACGGTGGATGAAATGGTTGATCGAAAGAGTATTGCGGACCTGATTGTGGACCGGATGAATGCGGAAAAGCCCCGCATGATGGAACAATACTCCGCATCCAAAGAAGATGTTGGATATTTTTATATCGACGACTTACTTCCTGACCATATTGCACTCAACGTAAGATCAAAATTCCCTACCCCAGAAACGATGAAACTCAAGAAAACCATTAGAGAATATAAATATATTGCCGCTCAGATGGATCAGTATGATCCTCTTCTTGAAGAAATAGTCTATGCGTTTCAAGACGAGAGAGTGGTTTCGATAGTCAAAGAAATTTGTCAGATGCCGTCGGCATATCCCGATGTCAATCTTTATGCCGGTGGTATTTCGATGATGGGGAAGGGACAGTACCTTAACCCCCACCTCGACAATTCGCACGACAAGGACAGAGATCGCTGGCGGGTCCTGAACCTCCTGTACTACGTCACCCCGGATTGGGAGGAGGGTAGCGGCGGCAACCTCGAATTGTGGCCTGAAGGCGTAGAAGGAGGCCAGACGACGATCCACAGCCGCTTCAATCGCCTAGCGGTGATGGCGACCCATCATCGTTCGTGGCATTCGGTCAGCCCGATCACGGCGGACGGCTTCCGCTGCTGCGTATCGAACTATTATTTCGCAGACGAGCCATTGCGGCCAGACGATCAGTTCCATGTCACCACCTTCCGTGGTCGACCCGAGCAAAAGGTCCGCGATGTGTTGCTGCGTGCGGATGCATCGGCGCGCATGGCGTTGCGTAAGGTATTTAGCAAGGGCGTGGTCGAAAACGAGCATCTGTACAAGCGAGATCAGGACAAATGAGAAGGCTGGATGAATGCTGCCTTCAAGCCAGCACCAACCTCTGCCCTTGATGATGACGTCGCCCGTTAAATTGATCCGCCCCAGGCGCCATGGCGACGACCGTGGCTGGTTCACTGAATATTATTCGGAACCGACCTTCGCCGCGCTCGGTATCACCTGCACCTTCGTGCAGGACAACCACTCCTATTCCGCCCCCGCCTTCACGCTTCGCGGCCTCCATTTCCAGACGCCGCCGCGCGGGCAGGACAAGCTGGTGCGCTGCATCCGCGGGCGGATCTATGACGTCGCGGTCGACGTGCGCAAGGACTCGCCCACCTATGGCCAGTGGGTCGGCGCGGAACTCAGCGCCGAAAACGGTCACCAGCTGTTCATCCCGATCGGGTTCGCGCACGGCTTCGTGACGCTCGAGCCCGATTGCGAAGTCACCTACAAATGCTCGGACACCTATGCGCCCGAGCAGGACGGCGGCATCGCGTGGGACAGTGTCGGCATCGACTGGCCGATGCCCGCCGGGACCATTCCCGGACTGTCCCCCAAGGATACCCGCCAATCCACGCTGGCCGACTTCGACAGCCCGTTTCCCTATGACGGCCGCCTGCTGACCCCGCTTTCCTGATAAGGACCGATACATGCGCATCTTCGTCACCGGCGGGGCCGGCTTCATCGGGTCGGCGCTGGTGCGCCACCTGATCGAGAACACGACCCACAAAGTGCTCAACTTCGACAAGCTGACCTATGCCGGCACGCTGACCACGGTCGAGCGGGTCGCCGACAGCGATCGCTACCAGTTCGTGCAGGGCGACATCTGCGACGCCGATGCCGTTCGCGAAGCGATCGCCGGCTTCAGGCCCGACGTCATCACCCATCTGGCGGCCGAGAGCCATGTCGACCGCTCGATCGACGGTCCCGGCGCGTTCGTGCAGACCAATGTCGTCGGCACCTACACGATGCTGGCCGAGGCCCGCGCTTACTGGCTGAGCCTTGAGCCCGAAGCGAAGGCTGCCTTCCGTTTCCACCATATCTCGACCGACGAGGTGTACGGGACGCTGGGCGATGCCGGGCTGTTCACCGAGGATACGCCCTACGACCCGCGCTCGCCCTATTCGGCGTCGAAGGCGGGCAGCGACCATCTGGTCAGCGCATGGGGCCACACCTTCGGCCTGCCGGTGCTCATCACCAACTGTTCGAACAATTACGGGCCGTATCACTTCCCCGAAAAGCTGATTCCGCTGATGATCGCCAAGGCGCTGGATGGCGAACCGCTCCCCATTTACGGCAAGGGCGACCAGGTCCGCGACTGGCTGTATGTCGAGGATCACGTCCGCGCGCTGCAGGCGGTGTTCGAACGCGGCCAGGTCGGCCGCACCTACAATGTCGGCGGCCATAACGAGCGGCAGAATATCGAGGTCGTACAGACGCTGTGCGCGATCCTCGACGAACTGCGCCCGCGTGCCGATGGCAAGCCGTACGCCGGGCAGATGGCCGAGGTCGCCGACCGCCCGGGCCATGACAAACGCTATGCGATCGACGCCTCGCGCATCGGCGACGAACTGGGCTGGCATCCGGCCGAAACGTTCGAGACCGGCATCCGCAAGACGGTGGAATGGTATCTGGCCAACGAAGCCTGGTGGCGCCCGCTGGTCGCCGCGAAGGCGGCGCAGCGGCGCGGCGTCGCGTGATGCGTCGACCTGTCGACATGTCGGGTGGCCTGTGAAGCCGATCCTCGTTACCGGCGCGAATGGCCAGCTGGGGCATGAACTGGTGCGCATTCCCTGCCCTGCCGGGTACAAGGTGGTGGCGCTCGACCGTGCGGCGCTCGACCTGACCGATCCGGCGGCGATCGCCGCGCTGGTCGCCGCGCGCGACTGGGCGGCGGTCATCAACGGCGCGGCCTATACCGCGGTCGACAAGGCCGAGAGCGACGTCGTCGCGGCATGGCAGGTCAACGCGCTGGCACCGGCCGCCTTCGCGCAGGCGTGCGCCATGGCGAACATCCCGCTGGTGCAGGTGTCGACCGATTATGTCTTTGCCGGCGACAAGGACGGCGCATGGGAGGTGACCGATCCGGTCGCGCCGCTCGGCGTCTATGGCGCGTCGAAGCTCGGCGGTGAACTGGCGGTGCGGACCGCGGGCGTGCGCCATGCGATTGTGCGCACCGCATGGGTCGTGTCGGCGCACGGCAACAACTTCGTGAAGACGATGCTGCGCGTCGGCGCGACCCGCGACCAGCTGTCGGTGGTCGACGACCAGATCGGCAGCCCGACCGCCGCCGCCGACCTGGCGCAGGCGCTGCTGGCGATCGCCGTCCGGCTCGCCGACGATGCCGATGCCCCCACCGGCACCTTCCATTTCAGCAACGCCGGCGCGGTCAGCTGGGCCGGCTTCGCGCGCGAGATCTTCGCCCAGTCGCGCGCGCGCGGCGGTGCGACCGCCGAGGTCGCGCCGATCCCCAGCAGCGACTATCCGACGCCGGCCAGGCGGCCGTCGAACTCGCTGCTCAGCCACACCGCCATCCACGCCGCCTACGGCATCGCCCCACGTCCGTGGCAGGCGGCGCTCAGCGACATTCTCGACGAACTGATCGGACACAAAGCATGAAGGGCATCATCCTCGCCGGCGGCTCGGGCACGCGGCTTCACCCGGCGACGCTGGCGGTGAACAAGCAGCTGCTGCCCGTCTATGACAAGCCGATGATCTATTACCCGCTGAGCGTCCTGATGCTCGCGGGGATTCGCGACATCCTCATCATCTCAAGCCCCGAATTCATCGACAATTACCGCCGCCTGTTCGGTGACGGATCGGCGTTCGGCCTGACCATGGCCTATGCCGAACAGCCGAGCCCCGATGGCCTCGCGCAGGCCTTCACCATCGGTGCGGACTTCATCGGCGACGATAACGTCGCGCTGGTGCTGGGCGACAACATCTTCTTCGGCGCGCACCTGACCGACCTGCTCGCCAGCGCCGTCGCGCGGCCGACCGGGGCCACCGTGTTCAGCTACCGTGTCGAGGACCCCGAACGCTACGGCGTGGTCGAATTCGGCAAAGGCGGTCGCGCGATCAGCCTCGAGGAAAAGCCGGCCGCTCCGAAGTCGAACCATGCGGTGACCGGCCTGTATTTCTACGACAACCGCGTCGTGGAATACGCCCGCAACCTGAAACCCTCCCCGCGCGGCGAACTGGAGATCACCGATCTCAACCGGCTCTACATGGAGGCGGGCGACCTGTACGTCGAACAGATGGGCCGCGGCTATGCCTGGCTCGACACCGGCACCCATGACAGCCTGCTGGAAGCCGGCGAGTTCGTCCGCACGCTCCAGCATCGTCAGGGCGTGCAGGTCGCCTGCCTCGAAGAAATCGCGTTCGAGATGGGGTTCATCTCGGTCGATCAGGCGCGCGAGGCCGGCGAACGGTTCAAGAAGACGGCCTATGGGCGGGCGATCCTGAATGCGGTGGCGGGGCGGTAGGGCTTCCCTCGCATTGGCCACCGGGAGGCCATCATCGGGGTGTCCACTGATTCACCCGCCCACTCAAACCTCGCCGATCGAGTCAGACTATCCGTGAGCCTTCGCGCGCCCACGGATGTAGCATCGCCGCCATGGACCTGCCCTTCACCCCGATCGAGCTCGTCGCCCGCAATCCCGCGCGGCGCATCCATCGCCGCTGGCGGGTGGCGGCGATGCGGGACCTGTTCGGGACGCTGCTGATCGAAACGCAATGGGGCCGGATCGGCAGCAGCGGGCAGAGGCTGGTGCGCGCCTTTGCCGACGAGGCCGCCGCGCATGCCTATGTCCGCGCGCTCCTGCGTCGCCGAGCGGGGGCGGTGCGGCGGATCGCCGTGGCCTATCGCTAGTGCAATTCGCCCACCGGCCGCCACGCTTCGTCCCGCACGCTTGCCTGCGCCGCGCCACCATCCGAGCGTAGCCACACCACGACACGGAGGCAGGAATGCGCGCGGCGAACCGGTATCTGGCGATGGCGCTGCTGCCCGGCGCGCTCCTCCTCCCCGCCTGTGGCGAGGCGGCGGCGGCGGCCGGTACCGCATCGCGCGCTACACCATCACCATGACCGGCCCCGACGGCCGCCCGGTCCGCGAATTCTTCGCCTTCGGATCGCAGGGGACGCCGGCACGCTTCGACGACGACATGCTGTTCCTCGGCGACCGGGTGTTCGTGAAGGACGATTGAGGCACGACGCGAAACGGCCCGCCGCAGGGATATGCGGCGGGCCGTTCCGGTGACCGTCAGGCGGTGTCGATCACAGTCGCAGCGAGACCCCCGCCACGATCTGGCGACCCAGCAGGTCGTAGCCCATGATCGAGTTGGTCCGCAGCAGGCCGATACGCTCGCGGCTGTTGGGCACCAGCGGCGGGTCGGTGTCGAACAGGTTGTTCGCGGTCAGGCGGAAAGTCATCCGCTTGGCGACATTGAACGACAGCGACAGGTCGAACCAGTTGAACGCATCGATACCGGGATAGTCGGTCCACTTGGTATCGTCCGACTGGGGCGGGATGCCGGTGCTGGCCGGGGCGAACGTGGCGAGCGGCATCGCACCGCGATGGCGCCAGTTCAGCGAGATGCTGGCGACATCATCCGACGACGACCAAGTCGTGCGGAACTGATGCGCCCATTTCGGCATGCTCTCGCCGCAGCCATAGCCGAAATAGCCGACGCAGTTGCGGGCGGTGGCGGTGGGCGTCGCCTGGCTGCCTACCTTCGTCATCAACGTGCCGTTGAAGTTCAGGTTGAGCCGGCCGAAACCACCGAGGCCCAAATCGTACTGACCTTGGAAATCGACGCCGTGCGACTTCGATTCATATGCGTTGCGGACGCCACGCACGACGTAACCGGTGGTGACGTTGCGACCCGGCGCGCTGGATAGGGTGAACGTCCCGGGATTGCGCACCACGCCCTGACAGAAATAGTCGAGGCCGGTGGTCAGGCATTCGTTGAGATAATCCTGCGGCTGCACGAAGGCGAGCTCGTCCTGGACATCGATCTGCCAGCGATCGATCGACACGGTCAGGCCGGGCAGGAACCGCGGGCGCAGCACCACGCCATAGGTCAGGGTGAAGGCGGTTTCCGGCGTCAAGGCATAGCCGTTCTGGCGGACGGTGCAGCGATCGTCCGGACAGATCAGCGTCGCGCTGCCGTACAGATTGTCGGGCAATCCCGTGCTGCGGCACTGGGCCAGCGTCGCGCTGGGTGCCAGGCGCGGCGCATTGGGATTGCTCGGGTTCTGGCGTGGTGCGCAAGGATCGGCATAGAAGCCCAGTTCGGTGAAGACGTCCTGCGCGTCCGTTACTGTCCGTGCATCCGGCGCCCGCTGCGACTTGTTGTACGATCCGCGGAAGGTGACGTCGGCGACCGGTGCCCACAGCCCCTCGACCTTCCACGTATCGAAACGGCCTTGAAGGCGGTTGTACTTCGAGACGCGATAGCCACCGTTGAGCTGCAGCAGGTCGGTCCACGACTGGTTCTCGACCAGCGGGGCCTGCACCTCGATGTTGGATTCGAGGATGTTCTGCGTGAAGCGGGTGTCGTCACCACCATTCTGTTCGCGGAACGCGGCATTAGCGGTGCTACGGTCCAGTTCATCACGATATTCGACACCCAGCGCAATCGCGACCCCCTGTTCGGCCAGCGGCGACGTGATGCCGTATTTGCCGAGATCGCCACTGACCGTGCCCAGGAACTGCATCAGACGCGGGGTGCGGATGGTCGCCACCTGATTGTTCGCATTGAACAGATACTGGGCGAGCACCGGATCGCTGTTGTACGGAATAAAGGCATTGAACGGTACGCAACTGCCGCCGACGCGACAGGTGGGTCGACCATTGACGTTCACCACGTCGAGCGTTTCGACGAGCCGTTCATAGGCGATGAACGGCGTACCGTAATTCTCGATCTGCGAGCGGGAGATCATTCCCGCCAGATCATAGGACCAGGTGCCATCTGCGGTACGGCCGCGGAACCCGCTGGTCAGGCGATAGCTCTGGTTGACGAAACGGGTTTCGGTCGGCGGCAACCCGTCAAAGCGGTAACGCAGGTCGATCGGCGCGAATGCGCCGGCCACGCCCGCCGATGCACCGCACAGGTCGCGTGCCTGCGACGTCGACAGGAACGGGTTGTCGCAATTCACACGGTACGGCCCTTCGCCGTAGGCGCTGAAGTTGAAGGTGCGGTTCAGTGACGGGTTGTTCGACACGTCGCGATACGCGATCCCGGTGGCGTAGAACTCGATCTCATCGGTGATTTCCGCGGTCAGGAAACCGCCGGTGTTCCACCGTTCGAACGCGCGCTGATAGGCGAAATCGTCATAGGGGTTCGCCGAAGTGCCCGGCGCCGAATTGATCGGGATGAACGTGCGTGATCCGGTCGGGTCGTTGACCAGCACCTGTCCGGCGCGCGGACCCGATTGCGGAATGATCGTTCCCGGTGCGGTGAACGACGCGCGCAGGCAGCTCGGCGTCGCGTTGCGGCCCGACTTGGTCAGTTCGCATGCCGAATGCGACCGGTTCGCGAATGGCAGCACTTCCGACTGGGCATAGTTCAGATAGGTGGTGATGTTCACCCGGTTGTCGAACAGGTTCACGCCCGCGGCGAAGCTGGCGTTGAAGCGCGCACCGTCGTTGGTCCACCCGTTCTTGAAACTGAATCCGGCCCGGCGCGCCGTATCGCTGACGACGCCGTCACGATTGTGGTGGTTGAAGAAGCTGTAATTGGCGTCAAACCGGACGCCCTCGAAGTTTTTCTTCAGGATGAAATTGACGACGCCCGACACGGCGTCCGATCCATAGACCGACGATGCGCCGCCCGACAGCACGTCAACGCGCTCGGTCAGCATCGTGGGCACGATTCCAACGTCGATGGTGTTGGGCAGGCCGAAGCGCAGCCCGTCGATCAGCATCAGCGTACGCTCATAGCCCAGGCTGCGCAGCTTGATCCGCTGACGTCCCTCGGAGTCGCTGAAATTCTGCTCCTGATTCACCTGCACCTGCGGCAGGCGATTGAGCACTTCCTCGATCGTGGCGGCACCCTGCGCTGCGATCTCGGCGGAGGTCGTCGTAACGACGGGGGCTGCGGACTTGTTGTTGGGGCGCACGATGCGCGTGCCGGTGACGACCACCGCTTCGTCGTCGGGTCTCCGTTCGGTAACGGGCACGGCAGCCAGCTTCGCATCGGCGACGGGGTCGCCGGTGGTCGTCTGCTCCTCTGCGGGCGCAACCTGCGCCATCGCCGGGCTGGCGATGGCCGTTACCAGCGCCGTCGATAGCAATGCCGCAATCCTTGCACGTTTCATTACGAAAACCCCCTGTAGTTTGTAATTTTGTTTTCTAAAAATTGGTATATCCGGAGAATATCGGCGCGCCCCTACGCCGCATGGATCGATCATTCGACCGACCGAAAATATCTAGTAGCGTTAACGTGCAGTCATCCGCACGGTCACACGCGACAAAATGCGGCTATAACCAGCAAACGGAATCGATATCATCCGTCCGGCAACTGGTACCATTTATAAATACGACCAGCTTCATTGTAGCCATCCCCCCGGAGCCCGACCAATGCTTGTGATACTGCTTCGGTATTCAATATATTCAAGTACAAAATGGCGGACTACATGAGAAAAGATATCTTCATGCGGAATGATGCGGAAATGTCACATATCGTACACCGGGACGTCCGTCCGCCCCGGCACGCGCCGATGGAGAGACTGACATGACGATGCTGCTGGCGCTGGTCGCCGCGATCACCGCGCAGGCGGCGCAGACGCCGCCCCCGCCGGCCGACACCGCCGCTGCGACGCAGGATACCGACGACATCGTCGTGACGGCGCGGATGCGCGATCGGGCGCGCGACACGGCGCGGCGGGTCGAAGCCGCACTGCCGCCGACGACGATCGAACAGCCGCTGGCGCGCTTCACCGATCCGATCTGTCCGGGCGTCGTCGGCATGGCGCGCGCATCGGGGCAGGCGGTGGTCGACCGCATCGGTATCGTCGCCGACATGCTGGGCCTGAAGGTGGGGGCGCCGGGATGCGACCCCAATCTGCTGGTGATCGCGACCGCCGACGGCCGGGCGCTGGTGCGGCGGATGATGGCGCGACGCCCCGCCAATATCCAGGCGCAGACGCTGGCCGACCTGCGCCGGATACTTGCCGAGCCGGGCGGCGCGCGGGCTTGGGTCGAATGGGAAGTACGCAACCGCGACGGCCAGCGCGCCATGCCACAGAACGACGGGCCGCCGACGCTGGCCGTACAGGGTTCCAGTCGGATCGTCAGTGCGATCCGCCGCGACATCGTCAGCGCGATCGTGGTGATCGACACCGCCGCACTGGCCGGACACGATCCGGTCCAGATCGCCGATTATGCCGCGATGCGCGCGCTGGCCGATGCCCGCCCCGCCCGGATCGGCGATACCGCGTCGATCCTCACCGCCTTCACCCCCGCCGCCGCTGCACCCGCCACCCTGACCCCGTTCGACCTCGGCCTGCTGCGCGGCCTCTACAAGGGGCAGGGCAACGTCACCGCGGGCATGAAGCGCGCGATGATGGTCCGCGAGATCGTCGCCGCGCCGCCCGAAGGCTGAACCCCCCAAGCAAAACTACCCGCAGCCTAAATCCCTACGCTATTGATAGACATACTGCACCGCGTCATTCTCCCAGCAAAATACAGGGAGATACGCATGGCATTGTCGTTGGCGCTGATTCTGGCGCAGGTCGCCGTTCCGACCGCGCCCGAACCGGTCGCGCCGGTGCAGGCGGCGTCGGAAACGCCGGTCGAGGCACAAGTGCCGCGCCCCGACACCGGCCGCCTCGCCCCCGCACAGTCGGGCGGCGAGATCGTCGTCACCGCGCGCCGCCGCGCCGAAACGGTGCAGCAGGTGCCGATCGCGATCTCGGTGATCGGCGGCACGACGCTGGCCGATACCGGCGCGTACAACGTCAGCCGCCTGACCCAGCTGCAACCGACGCTGCAATTCTATTCGACCAACCCGCGCAACTCCGCCGCCAACATCCGTGGCCTCGGCGCGCCGTTCGGGCTGACCAACGACGGCATCGAACAGGGCGTCGGCATCTATGTCGACGGCGTCTATTACAGCCGCATCGCGTCGGCGACGTTCGACTTCACCGATACCGAACGCATCGAAATCCTGCGCGGGCCGCAGGGCACGCTCTACGGCAAAAACACCACGGCGGGCGCGATCAACATCGCCACGCGCAAGCCCAGCTTCACCCCCGAAGCGCGCGTCGAACTGACCACCGGCAATCTCGACTTCATCCAGGCCAAGGCATCCGCCTCCGGCCCGATCGTCGACGGCAAGCTGGCGGCGCGCATTTCGGCCTCGGTCACCTCGCGCCGGGGGACGATCCGCAACACCGTGCTCGGCGGCTATGCCAATGCGCAGGACAATCAGAGCGTGCGCGGCCAGCTGCTGTGGACGCCGACCGACAATCTCGACCTGACGCTGTACGGCGACTATAATCATCAGGACCCGAATTGCTGCGCGCAGATCTATGTCCGCACCGGCGCGACGCAGCGGCCGCTGACCCGGCAATATGCTGCGCTGGCCGCCGCCTTCGGCTATGCCCCGCCCTCGACCAACGCGTTCGACCGGCTGACCGACCTCGACACCCCGTTGCGCGCGAAACAGGAGCTGGGCGGCGTCTCGCTGGTCGGGAACCTCAATCTGGGCGGGGCGACGCTGACCTCGGTCAGCGCGTGGCGCTTCTGGGACTGGGACCCGTCGAACGACCGCGATTTCACCGGGTTACCGATCACCACCGTATCGGCCAATCCGTCGCAGCAGCGCCAGTGGAGCCAGGAACTGCGCATCGCGTCGAACGGCAAGCGGGCGGTCGATTACGTCGCCGGGCTGTTCTATTTCCACCAGACCATCGATACGCAGGGGTTGCAGGTACAGGGCCCGGCGGCGTCGCGCTTCCTGCTCAACCCCGGCAACATTCCCGTCGGCAGCAGCGGTTGCGCGACCGCGACCACCGCGGCGTGCAACCCGGCGGCGCTGAACGGCCTGACCGCGCGCAACACCATCGGTTTCTCGAACACCAGCGCCGCGGTGTTCGGCAAGGCGACATGGCATATCACCGACGCGCTCTCGATCGCGCCGGGCGCGCGCGTAAATTACGACAGGAAGACCGGCGATTACGTGTCGGTGGTGACCACCGGCACCGGATCGACCACGCTCAGCGCCGACCAGCGCGGCGTGCTGGCCCCGCAGAGCTACCGCCCCGATTTCGACGACTGGAACGTGTCGGGCGACGTGACCATCGCCTATGACTTCGCGCGCGACGTGCATGGCTATGCGACCTATGCGCGCAGCTACAAATCGGGCGGCATCAACCTGTCGGGCCTGCCGCTGGACGGCAGCAACAACCCGATCCTCGCCGCCGCGCAGGTGAAGCCCGAACGGGTCAACCATTACGAACTGGGCCTGAAGACCCAGTGGCTCGACCGGCGCCTGACCGCCAACCTCGCCGCCTTCTGGACCGACATCAGCGACTATCAGGCGACGGTGACCAACGGCCAGCTGGGCGTGCTGCGCGGCTATCTGGCCAATGCCGAGGCGGTCCGCACCCGCGGGATCGAGCTCGACACCGCCTTCCGCCCGACCGAGCGGCTGAACGTCTATGCCAACGCCGCCTATACCGACGCGAAATACGTCCGCTTCGTCGACGCCCCCTGCCCGCCCGAACTGTCGGGCGGCAGCGCACCGGCGGCGGGCCAGAGCCCCAGCGCGCCCGGCACCCCCGGCGGTATCAGCCCGAGCGCATGCGACGTGTCGGGACAGCGGCTGCCCGGCATCTCGAAATGGGCGTTCAGCTACGGCGCCGAATATGCGCTGCCCGCGCGGATCGGCGAAACCGACGGCAACGCGTATCTGGGCTATGACGGCAGCTACCGTTCGCGCTTCTCGTCGAACCCGTCGCCCTCGGCCTATACCTATATCGACGGCTACAGCATCTCGAACTTCCGCCTCGGCTACCGCGCCGACGCCGGGTGGAACGCGTTCCTGTGGCTGCGCAACGCCTTCGACCAGAACTATTACGAACTGCTCGCCACCCAGTCGGGCAATACCGGCCTGATCGTCGGACAGCCCGGCGATCCGCGCACCTATGGCGTGACGGTGTCGGCGTCGTTCTGAGGAATCGGCGGGGCGGGATCAATCGTCCCACCCCGCCGCGTCACCACCGGCGAACGACGCGAGCAGCGCGCCGCCCGGTCCCCGCAACGCCTTGGGCACGGCGGCCAGCGCCGGATCGTCGATCCGCATTGCCGGCAACCGCGTCGCCAGCATTTCGGCCAGCGTGTGCGCCTGATGCCGGTCGCGGCGCTGCTTCACCACGTCACGATCGTCGCGACCGGCGACCCATAGCTTGTGGCACAGAAAGGCGCGAGGATCGGGCACCGCCATCCACAACGGAAATCCCCGTTCGTCGATGACGATCCGCTCGATCACCGGCACGTTTTCCAGCCAGGCCGGCCCGGCAATCTCCACCGCCACCAGATCGTCGGCCGGATCGCCGATCCGTGCCGGCGGGCGCGCGTCGGCAGGAAAGCGTGTCGCCGGAGTGATGAGGTCGACCATGTACCCCACATCGTTGACCGCTCGGAAACTGCCCGGCCCGGTAGGCTGGAAGCTGCCGTCCAGCCCCTGCAACAGCCCGACCAACCCGTCCGCCCGCACATCGCCGACGATCTTCAGCGACCGGCGCGCATCATACAGGATGTCGATGTCCATCGTGGTCATCGCTTCCTCGCCCAGCTGCACGCCGCCCATCATTTCATAGGCGTAGAGCGCATGGGTGCCGACGATCTTTAGACCTTTACCCAGCATCCCTTCCCGGTCGAGCCGGCGAATGATCCGCGCCGAGGTGACCGGCACCCGGCCAAGGCGCAGCGCCCGGTTGACCGGTGCCATCTCGCGCAGCCGCTGGTCGAGCCGGTCGCGTCGTTCACGCAATGCCCCGCGCCCGGCATGAAAGGCAACATGCGCCTCGCGCGTACGATCGTCCTCGCTCCCCAGGCTTTTCCAGACGCCGTCGGTCTTGCGGTACAGATACGCCCGTTCCTTGACCGTCTTCCACGTCATCGATCCCGCATAGCGCGTCGCCAGTTCGCGGGTCGTGTTGCGGTAGGTGGCATAAAGCTGCTCGCAGTCGATCAATTGCCGGGTCTGCTGCGCGCTCAAGTCCAACATAATGGAACGGTTATCCCTTTTTGAAATTTTTTCAACCTAAAAGGGATAACGCCCTCTCGGTAGAGTGTCCGCATCTTCGGGCACCCACGGGAACCACACGCCCCGCCCGACCGCTCACACCGCCATGACCGACGAACCCCTTCGCCCCGGCCGGGCCGTGCCCAGCGGCCGCCTGTCGCGCCTGTCCGGTTTCGGGCGTCTCGCCGGCGGGATCGCCGGGGGCATGCTCGCCGAAGGCGCGCGGCGCATCGCCAGCGGGGAGCGGCCGCGCATGGGCGACATGATCCTGACGCCGGCCAATGCGAAGCGCATGGCCGACCGGCTGTCGCACCTGCGCGGCGCGGCGATGAAGCTGGGGCAGATGATCTCGATGGACGCCGGCGACCTGTTGCCGCCCGAACTCGCCACGATCCTCGCCACCTTACGCAACCAGGGGCAGACTATGCCGCCCGCGCAGCTCGACCGGCTGCTGGTCGCCGAATGGGGCCCGCAGTGGCGCGGCAAGCTCGCCAAGTTCGACGCGAACCCGATCGCCGCCGCCTCGATCGGGCAGGTCCACCGCGCCGAGCTGGCCGATGGCCGGCGTCTGGCGATCAAGGTGCAATATCCCGGCGTGCGCGAGAGCATCGACGCCGATGTCGACAATGTCGCCACGCTGCTGCGCGTGTCGAACCTGCTGCCGCGCGAACTCGACCTCAAACCGCTGCTGGCCGAGGCCAAGCGCCAGCTCGCCGACGAAGCCGATTACGCGCGCGAGGCCGACGCGATGCGCCGCTATGCCCAGCGGCTCGCCGGCGATGCGCGCTACGCCGTGCCGTTGCCGGTCGACGCGCTGACCACGTCCCGCATCCTCGCCATGGACTATATGGACGGCACCCCGATCGAGAACCTCGCCACCGCGCCGCAGCCGACGCGCGACGCGGCGATGACCGCGCTGATCGAGCTGGTGTTGCGCGAGCTGTTCGATTTCGGCGAGATGCAGACCGATCCCAATTTCGCGAACTATCGCTGGCAGGCCGATACCGGCCGCGTCGTGCTGCTCGATTTCGGCGCGACCCGTCCGGTGCCGGCCGACACCGCCGACGCCTACGCCCGCCTGATCGCCGCCGGCCTCGCCCATGATCGCGACACGATCCGCGACGTCGCGGTCGAAACCGGGTTCCTGGGCGCGGCGGCGGTGGCGGCGCATCGCGGCGCGGTCGACCGGATCATCGCCGCGATCGACGACGCGATGGCGCGCCCCGGCCCGTTCGACTTCGGCGACCGCGCCTTCGTGCCGGTGGTCCGCGAGGAAGCCCGCACGCTGGCCGCCGACCGCGCGACGTGGCACGTCCCGCAGGTCGAGACGCTGTTCGTCCAGCGCAAGATCAGCGGTACGGCGCTGCTGGGCGCGCGGCTCAAGGCACGGGTAGACGTGCAGGGGCTGGCCCGGATCGCGTCCGCCCGGCACGCCGCCACCTGACCCGCCCGGGGCAGGTGCCGTACCTGCCGATGTCGCGACCATCCGCGCAGGACATTTCGTTTGGCAACGCGATCGTAGCGGGCGGACGAACGGGGTCCGGCCATGCGTTTCCATCCGACGCGCGGCAGGTCGATCCGGCGCGGACCCGCGCGCCTGTCAGCCGATCGAACGCGCCTCGCTCGTGGCGATCCAGCCCTGGACGGGCTTGCCCTCGCCCGAGGCATATTCCACCAGCATCGCCCCGCCCTGGCGGCGCAATACCCCGACGAGATCGCCCTGCACGACGAAGCGCGGCGTCATCCTGCCCGTCGGGTTCGCGCGGAACCGGGCGCGCGGCACGGTGATGCGGGCCAGGTCGATCCACGCGGCGGTCAGCGTCCGGCTGCCCTGCAACGCCTCGCCCGAGGGCACGGAACAGCCGCCGAAGTCGTTGACCCGCGGCAGGTCGAGACGCAGCTCGTCCCCGCGCAGGCTGAGCGCGCCGCGGGCCTGCTTGCCGCCCGGCCCGCGCGCCGTCACATCGGCCCGGCCGTCGGGACGCAGCGTGCCCGAAAAGCTGAACGTGCAGGTTCGGGTCACCCCCTGCCCCTGCACCTCCAGATAGCGGCCGACGATCCGGTCACCCGCGACCGCCATGTCGAACATCTCGAACTGTCCGCCGGTCGGCCCCGCCGCCGTCGCACATCCCGGGGCGAGCGCCAGCACGGCGGCGGCGATACGAAACGCTGTCTTCATTGTGCGCCCTTCAACCTGTCGTAGATCCTGCGCAGTCCCGTATCGTAATTTTCCTGGGCGCTGCCGTTGTAGCTGTTGCCGATCGCGTTGAAATCCTGCCGTTCCATCGCCGATACCAGCCCGGCCTTCGCCTTGCAGAACAGGACGAACGCCTCCAGCTGTCCGGCGTCGCCGCTCTTCATCAGGTTCACGAAACTGTCGACATCGCCATAGCCGCAGTCGCGGTAATTCTCGCCCAGCACCTGAAACGCGCCGAACGACGTCGATTTCAGCGCGGCGTCATGGTCCAGCGCCATCGCTTCCTCCAGCGTCCGCCATGCCGTCGCCTGATCGCGATTGTTGACGACCCACTTCGCCCGCCATCCCGACCGCGTATAGGGGTAGCTGAGCTTCGGATGGCTGCCGTCATATACGCGGTTGGTATATTTCCGGAACTTGTGCCCTTCGAACGCGATCACGATCCGTCCGCCGGGGCCGAAACCCGATTTGCCGCCGGATTCCTTTTCGGCCAGCGCCTTGACCAGCAGCGGATCGACCTTCGGGCTCAGCCGCTGCGCCGCGCGGGTGAAATCGGCATCGGTCAGGTTGCGCCGCCCGCCGCCACCGCCCGACGATGCCGCCGGCGGGCGGGCACCGCGCGCCCGCACTCGCGCGCCGCGCGGGGCCTCCACCTGTTCGTCGCGCAGCCAGCCCTGCAGCGTGGATTGCAGTCCCGCCAGCGCCTGCCCGGCCCAGCGGCCGACGGTTTCCAGCCCCGACGGCCCGGATGCGGCCGCGGGCGGTGCCGCACGCGGCGCGGCGCGCGACGCCAGGCTGCGCAGCATCCGCCCGCCGGGATCGACCCGCGCATCGGGGTGGGGATAGTGCAACACCGTCTTCTGATAGGAACGGATCGCATCGATCGTCCGTCGGCCCGCGACGCCGTCCTCCTGCAGGGGCGTCCGCCCTCCCGCACGGTTCAGCAGATGCTGGACCACCAGCACATCGCGCTTCACATTCGTCCCGGCCAGCCCGACCGAACTCGAAATCAACGGCGTCCTGAAGGTTGCCACCGCCGGAAAACTCCCGTCCGTTTCATGTCTTTGCCGTAACGTTCAACCATATCGGGCGTTCCCCGACCCCGGCCATCTGCCGGCATGCCCGTCCTGGGGGGCGCGCGATATCCAGCGATAACCACGAATGTTCGCCATTCCCGCGCAGGCGGGAATCCATTGACGCCGACGGTCCGGCGCACGGGGGTAACGAAAAGGGAGGGTGCCCTTCCCGTCGCCCCAGCGCAGGCTGGGGCCTCCTGCGGCGAGGCGCGCGCTTCCTTACCGGGAGATCCCGGCCTGCGCCGGGATGACGTCCGCGGCCAAGGTGGGGAAACCCGCCTCAGAATTCCGACCAGTCGTCCTCGACCAGCGCGACCGCCGCCTTCCCCCGCCGCACCGGCGCGACCAGCGCCGGTCGCGCCATGCGGACCGGCAGCGCCCGCACCGTATCGCGCTGGTCGCGCAACCCGGTCTCGCCCAGCGAGAACCGCGCGATCTCGGCCGACAGCGCGTCGGCCTCCGACGACAGGCTGCGCGCGGCGGCGGTGCTTTCCTCGACCATCGCCGCGTTGCGCTGGGTCACGCCGTCCATCTCGGACACCGCGGTATTGACCTGGGCCAGCCCCTGCGACTGCTGTGCGGCCGATCCCGAAATGTCGGATACCAGCGTGTTGATCTCGGCGATGCGGGCGATGATCCGTTCCAGCGAACGGCCGGTCTCGCTGACCAGCGCGACGCCGGTATCGACCGTCGCGACCGATGCGGTGATGCGCTGCTTCACGTCCTTGGCCGCGTCGGCCGAACGCTGCGCCAGCGCGCGGACTTCGGATGCGACGACGGCGAAGCCCTTGCCCGCGTCGCCTGCCCGTGCCGCCTCCACGCCGGCGTTCAGCGCCAGCAGGTTCGTCTGGAACGCGATGCCGTCGATCACCGCGATGATGTCGGAGATTTCGGTCGAGGTCCGCTCGATCCGCGACATCGCCTCGACCGCACGGTGGACGATCTGGCCCGATTCCACCGCTTCGTGGCGCGCGGCACCGACGGCCTGGTCGGCGCGGCCGGCGCTCAGCGCGGTCTCGCGCATCGTCGCGGTGATCTGCTCCATCGCCGCCGCCGTCTGTTCGAGGCTGGCGGCCTGCTGCTCGGTGCGCTGCGACAGGTCGTCGGACGCCGCGCTGATCTCGCCCGCGCCTTTCCGGATATCGGTCGCGACCGTCGATACCGACAGCATCGCGGCGCGCAGTGCCGCGACCGCCGCGTTGAAATCGCGGGCCAGCGTCGCGAACGGCTCCTGCAACTCGGCATCGATCCGCACCGACAGGTCGCCGGCGGCAAGCTTGCCCAGCCCCTCGCCCAGCACCAGCGCCATCTGCCGCTGGGTATCGGCCTGGCGCGCGGCGAGCGCGCTTTCACGGAACGCCGCCATCGCCTTGGTCAGGCGGCCGACGCAGTCATGGTTGCCGGTATGCGCGACCGGACTGTCGAGGTCGCCCGCGGCCAGCGCCTCCATCCGCACGACCGTGGTGACATAGGGGGTGCAGATCAGCCGCGACGCGCCCAGCGTCACGCCGACGATCGCCGCGACCCCGGCGATCGCCCCGCCCAGCACCACCCCCGGCGCGACCGCATCCGGCGCGAACGCCGCAACGCCGGCCAGCGCAGCGATGCCGCCCGACAGCAGCAGATAGACGATCGCCAGCACCTGAAACTTCTTCCGTATCGGCGCGTCGTTCGAAAACCATCCGATCATATCATCCCCCTTGTCGCTCCGACGATGCGCCTGCCCCTGGCGCCTCGACCGGCGGGTCCGCCCCATCCCGCCGACCGGCGGACATGGCGCGCCCCATCACGCTCCGGACAATGCCGCGCCGGGATTTAACTATAGGTGTATGGCTATTTGCCGGTCTTCCGCAGGATTTCCGGTCCGCGGACCGGCCGGACGCATCGGCATTCCGTAAAATACGGGATCGAGCGGGTCATTATCCGGATTCTGTCCGATCATGGTCTAGACCTAACGGACCATCTGTCCGATTTTGCTGAAACCGACCCTGATCGGACGGCGATAACGTCGCAGGCACCCTGTGCGATACGGGTATACCCTTTCTGACGCACTGTCGGATGAAACGAGACACGTGATTATGAATGTGGCATAAGGTAGCTCTTATGCCACATTGCCGGACAATACTAACGTGACGCTTCAAGTAAACATTACCGCCAATGGTCGCATGAGCCTTCCTGCCGACATCCGAAAGCGTTTGGGACTGGAAGGGGGCGGTGCGATCCTCGTCGAGGAGACTGACGATGGCGTGATCCTGCGCACCGTCGACCAAGCGGTGGCCAAGGCGCAGGCGATCGCCAAACGCTATGCCGCGCACCCCGATGCGTCGGTCGACGCCTTTCTCGCCGCCCGGCGTCAGGACAGCGGCGAATGAGCGGCGTCGTCCTCGATGCCTCGGCGATCATCGCGCTGCTCAAGGGCGAACGTGGCGCGACGAAGGTCGCAGGCGTTCTGGCCGACGCCGCGCTCTGTGCGGTGAACCAGGCCGAGGTCGTCAGCCACTTCGTCCATCTCGGCGCACCGCTCGACGATATTCGCGCGATGCTCGGCGCGCTTCCCTATCGCGTGATCGCGGCGGACGATGCGCTGGCATGGGACGCCGGCGACCTGCGACAGACGACCGCGTCGGCCGGCCTGTCGCTCGGCGACCGCTTCTGCCTCGCGCTCGCCCGCCGGCTCGACGCCCCGGCCTATACCGCCGACCGGCCGTGGAAGGATATTGCCGCCGATATCGGGGTCCGGATCGTAGTCATTCGGTAGCGCCCCCCCTCAATCGTGCCTGAGCGCCCAAGCCGGTGCCGCACGGCTCGCGCGGAGCGACTGCCCCAGCACGGTCAGCACCGCGACCGCCACCGCGACGACGCTGGCGCCGACAAAGAACAGCGGCGACAGCGGCACCGCATCCTCGAACCCCGCCAGCCATGTCCGCATCGCGAGGAACGCCAGCGGCCATGCGACGAGGTTGGCGAGCAGGACGGGCCGCAGGAACTGCCCGACCAGCAGCTTGACGATATCGGCCGACGACGCCCCCAGCGTCTTGCGGATGCCGATCTCGCGCGTGCGCCGCGCGGTGTTGAACGACGCGAGACCCCATAGCCCGACGCAGCCGATCAGCACGGCGAGGCCGGCGCCGATCCCGAACAGCCGCATGGCGCGGTCGTCGGCCTCGTAATAGTCGGCAAGACGTTCGTCAGCGGTCTGGCCGGCGAACGGCACCTGCGGCACCATCCGCTGCCACAGGTCGCGCACCGCCGCCAGCGCGGTGCGCGGGTCGCCGCTCACCCGGATCGCGATGACCGACGTGTCGATCGCCTCGGGTGCGCGGTTGTAGATATAGTAGGTCGGCGCGACCGGACTGCGCGGGGTGTCGAAGCGCAGGTCGTCGACCACGCCGACGATCGTACGCGGCCGGTCGCCGCCCACCGTCTTGCCGATCGCATCCTGTGCCGATGCGAAGCGCAGCGGGGTCAGCGCGCGGCGGTTGATGACGATGTTGGTCGGATCGCTCCCCTTGCGCCCGGTGACGTCGTCGGCGCCATGGGCGTCGTCGAACCACCGCCCGGCGATCAGCCGCGCGCCATGCGTTTCGAAGAAGCGCGGGCTTACCCGAACCCAGGTCAGCGACGGCCCCGGTCCGGCGACGCCGGGCAGCGGCACGTTGTTGTTGTTCCCCTCGCCGCTGCCGCCCGGTGTCGCATTGGCGATGGTGGCGTCCTTCACCTGCGGCAGCGCGCGGATCGCGGCGAGGATCGCGGGCTTGCGGTCCTTTGGCACCGCCGGGTCGACGGCGGCGGTCACCACCAGCAGCCCCTCGCGCTGGAACCCCAGGTCGGCGGCCCGGACGTGGCGGGTCTGCGCGACCAGCACGGCGGTGCCGATCATGAAGGCGATGGCGAGGCCGAACTGGCCGATCACCAGCGCCTCGCGGACGCGCGTTCCCGCCCGTCCGCCACCGGGCGACCGCGCCGAGGCCAGCACCGCGGCGGCGGGAAAGCGCGACAGCAGGATCGCGGGATACACGCCGGCCGCCACGCCCACGACCACCGCCAGCACCGCCAGCGCCGGCACGACGACGCCGTACGGCATGGTCAGCGACAGCCCGCCCGCCGCATTGACCAGCGGCAGCCCCAGCTCGGCGAGGATCAGCCCGAACAGCGCGGCGATGGCGACGGTCAGCACCGCCTCGCCCAAGAACTGGCGCACCAGCACGCCCCGGCTCGCCCCCAGCACCTTGCGCATCGCGACTTCGCGGGCGCGCAGGCCAGCGCGGGCGGTGGCGAGGTTGACGTAATTGACCACTGCAATCAGCAGCGTCAGCAGCCCGACCAGCCCCAGCGTGACGACGGTCGTCTTCGCGCTCGCGCTCTCGGTCCCCTGCGGAGCAAAGTGCAGGTCGACCAGCGGCAGCAGCTCGAGATGCTGCAGGTCCGACGGCTTGCCGCCGCCCCCGGTCAGCTCCTTGCCGCGCCGGTCGACGAACGCGGTCAGCTTGCCCTCGAACGCACGCGCAGCGGCCGGCGTGTCGAACCGCAGATAGGTGGCCAGCGACACGCTGCCCCAGTGATACCAATATTGGTTCGCCATATCGCGGGTGATCGGCATCAGCACCGACAGCTTGAAATCGCTGTTCTTCGGCAGGTCGCGGAACACGGCGGCGACGCGGTACGTCCGCACCTTGTCCATCGACACGACCAATGTCTGGCCGATCGGATCGCGGTTGCCGAAATAGGCGCGCGCGGTCTTCTGGTCGATCGCGACATTGCCCGGCTGCGCCAGCGCGGTGGCGGCATCGCCCGCCACCATCGGCAGGCGGAACACGTCGAAGAAGGTAGCGTCGACCTGCGCCGCGTCGACCCGCGTTGCGCGTCCGTTCATCAGGATCGTGCCGGCTTCCTGCCCGCCGCCGATCCGGGTGCCGACGACGCCCGGAAAATCCTCGCGCAGCTGGTCGAGCAGCCCGCCCATCGTATAGGCAAAGGCCCCGTTCGCCGGGCTGTCGGGCATGGTATAGACCGTCTGCACGACATAGACCTTGTCGTGATCGGGCAGCCACGTCTCATACCCCGTCTCGAACCGGACATAGAGGCCGAGGATCAGGAACACCGCGATCCCGACCGCCAGCCCCCCGATGTTGAGCGCGGCGTGGAGCTTGTGGCGCACAAGCGAGCGATAGAGCGACAGCAGCGCGAAACGGCTCATGGCAACCCCCGAAAGATCAGCCGCAGGTGACGCGGGCGAGGCCGCTCTTCGACGTCGAACAGTTGGGACGGCCGGTGACGGTCACCCGCGCCAGACCGCTGGCGTCGACCGCCGCCGGCCCGTCGACACGCGCCCGGACCGATCCGGTACCGCTCGCCCGCACCGACAACGCTCCCGTCGTCAGTGTCGAGGTGTCGACATGTCCAGTCCCGCTGGCGGTGATTGCCAGCGTGTCGGCACGCCCGGCGGCGACGATGCGCCCGGTGCCGCCGAGGGTCAGCGACAGCCGGTCGGCCTGCACCCCGTCCAGCTTCGCCGAACCGGTGCCCGACAATGCGACCGTGGCCCGCGCCGCGCGCAGGCCGTCGATCGTCAGGCTGCCGGTCCCGCCGAGCTTCGCATCGAAGTCGGGAGCGGAAAGCGCACCGATCCGGATCGATCCGGTCCCGCTCGCCTCGACCGCGCGCAGCCGCGGCAGGGTGATCGCGATGGTCGCGGCGGGTTTGCGCTGGCGGCTGTCGCAGCTGCCCGGCGCGCGGGTCAGCGTCAGCACCTGTCCGCGTACCGCGACGCCGATCGCTGTCAGCGACGCCGACGGTCCCTGCGCCCGCACCGCGAAGCGCGCGCCGAGCGTGACGACGACGGCATCGCACCCGCGCACGACGATGCGGTCGAACCCGGCGGCGGCGAAATTGCGCGCATCCTGCGCCAGCGCCGGGGTCGGCACAAGCGAGGCGAACAGCGCGAGAGGAAGGAGTTTCATGGGTGCGTCTCCGGATGGGGAGGGAAGTTTGAAGAAGGCGGCGCCCGCCCCGGACCGTATCCCCGCGCAGGCGGGGATCCAGGGCGGCAGGAACCGGCGGTATTCGTGGCCCTGGACCCCCGCCTGCGCGGGGGTACGCCATGGGGAGAAAGGGAGGATCACATCGCCCGCATCGCATTGGCGACGATGCGCCCGTCCAGCATGTCGATCCGCCGCTTCGCCATGTCGGCATGCGCGGGCGAGTGGGTGACCATCACGATCGTCGCGCCTTCGGCGTTCAGCCCCATCAGGATGTTCATCACCTGCTCGCCATTGGCGGTGTCGAGGTTGCCGGTCGGTTCGTCCGCCAGGATCAGTTTCGGATCGCCGACGATCGCGCGGGCGATGGCCGCGCGCTGCTGCTGTCCGCCCGACAGCTGGTGCGGGAAATGGCGGGCGCGGTGCGCGATGCCGACCTTGTCCATCGCCGCCGCGACCCGGCCCTTGCGATCCCCGGCATCGCCGCGATAGGCGAGGCCGAGCGCGACATTCTCCTCGATCGTCAGCTCGTCGATCAGGTTGAAGCTCTGGAACACGAAGCCCAGCGTGCTTCCGCGAAACTTCGCCAGATCGCTCTCGCCCAGCGCGGCGAGGTCGCGGTCGCCGAACAGATACTTGCCCCCGGTCGGGCGATCGACGGTGCCCAGCGTGTTGAGCAGCGTCGACTTGCCGCAGCCCGACGGCCCCATGATCGCGACGAACTCGCCGGCTTCGACATGCAGGTCGATGTCGTGCAGCGCGGTCGTCTCGACCTCGTCGGAGACATAGCGGCGCTGGATATTCTCGAGACGGATCATATGCCCCCCTATCGGATGTTGATGATGTCGCCCTTCACGGACGATGTGCTGGTGGTGACGATGCGGTCGCCGGGGTTCAGCCCCGACAGGATCTCGACGACTTCGGGATTGCGGCGGCCGACCTTCACCGGGCGGCGCGTCGCATGGGCGCCATCGGCGTCGAGGACGAAGGCGAACGCGCCATTGTCCGTCGCCAGCCACCCGCCGACCGGCGCGACGACCGCCTTCGATGCGGCACCCAGCGTGATGCGGATGTCGAGCGTCTGCCCGCGATTGAGGTTGGGGGTTCTTGCCGCTTGCGCGGGAGCGGTGCCGGCGAACGTCAGTTCGACCCGGAACCGCCCGTCCTTCACGGCGGGCAGGACCTTGGAGACGGTAAGGCTCGCACCGTCGGCCTTCGCCTTCTGCCCGACGGCGACGCGGCCGAGATAATATTCGTCGACATCGGCCTCCAGCTTCCACGACCCCTCGCTGTCGACCTGTCCCGCCGGGTCGCCAGCCTTCAGCGTCTGGCCCGGTTGCAGCGTGAAGTTGGTCAGCCGCCCCGCCGCCGGTGCGCGGATCGTCAGCGCCGACAGCCCGCCGCGTACCGCCGCGAGGTTGCCCGACAGCCGCGCCTGCGTATCGGCAAGCCGTGCCCCCTGCGTCGCGGTGATCCGCGCCTCGGTCCCGGCGCCGCTGCGCAGCTGCGCCAGACGGCGGGTCTGATATTCCGCCTCGGCGCGATAGCCCGCGACCCCGGCCTCGGACACGATGCCCTTGTCGAACAGCTGCTGGCGGATGGCGAGGTCGCGCCGCGCCTTGATGAGATCATATTCGGCCTGCGCCACCTGCGCCGACCGGTCGAGCCGGCTGCGCTCGATCCCCAGCCCCTCGCCGGCGATGGACCCGAGCTGGCTGGCGATCGCCGCCTCGCGCGTCAGCACCTCGAGGCGCAGTTCGGGATTGGCCAGCGTCGCGAGCGGCTGCCCGGCGGCGACCATCGCCCCGTCCTGCACCAGCAATTGCTCGACCTGCCCGCCCGACAGCACCCCGACCAGCGTCGTCAGCCGCGGCGCGACCGTCGCGCGCACCGGCAGGTAATCGTCGAACGCACCGCGCGTCACCTCGCCCGTCTCGATCGCGCTCGCGGCGATGTCGGTCGATCCGGCGGCGGGCAGGAAGCGCCACAGCACGACGCCCATGACGATCACCGCCACCACGATCCACGTCGCACGCCGCCGCCACCATGCGCGCGCCGGCCGGGCGATGCGCCGGTCCATCGCCGCGCCGGCCGGTGCGCTGGCGTGCGGTTCAGGGGTGCTTGCGCCGTGTGTCGCTTCGGTCATCATGGACATGAGTGTCACCGATCGCGGCGGAAAATCCTAAGTGCCTGAACCATATAAACATTCCACCGAATGTCCGCCGGGTGACCGTCCGGGTTCGGACAGCATGTCCGGAAATGGACAGTCGGACGCGGCGTCAAGCGGCCTGTCGGTACTGCTGGTCGACGACAATGCCAGCATCGCCGAATCGATCGCGCTGGCGGTGCGCCTGGGCGGACACCGCATCGACGGTGCGACGGGGCCGGAGGAAGCGCTCTCGCGCATGGCGGCGGCGCGCTACGACGTGATCCTGCTCGACATGAACTATGCGCCGGGCCGCACCGACGGGGCGGAGGGGCTGGCGCTGCTCGCCCGCATCCTGACCGAGGAGCCGGGGGCCGCCATCGTGGTCATCACCGCGCATAGTGGCGTCAGGATCGCGGTGGAGGCGATGCGCGCGGGTGCGCGCGACTTCATCATGAAACCGTGGCGCAACGCCGACCTGCTGGCGCGCATCGCCTCGGCCGCCACGCCGCGCGCGCTGGCGGCCGCCACCCCTGCCCCGCTCGAACCGGCGCGGCTGCTGGGCGACAGTGCGGCGATCGATCGGTTGCGTGCGCTGCTCCGCCGGATCGGCCCGACCAGCGCCGGGGTGGTGGTGACCGGCCCCGCCGGGTCGGGGCGCGGGCTGACCGCCGCCGCGCTCCACGCCGCCTCGGCCCACGCCGCACGCCCGCTGCCGGCGATCGACCTGCGCGACGACATGGCATGGGACGCGATCGACGCGCACGCGCCGGTGCTGCTGCTGCGCCATCCCGACCGGTTGGGCGACGTCGCGCAGGCGCGCCTGCTCGCCCGCCTGGGGCCGGACACCCGCTGCATCGCCATCGCCGACCATGCCGGCGCGATCGCCCCGGCGCTGGCCCGCCGCATCGCCACGGTCGAGATCGCGGTGCCGCCGCTTGTCGCGCGCGACGGCGACGCGCTGCTGCTCGCGCGCCATTTCGCGCGGGTGGCGGCGGCGCGCCACGGCCGCCCGGTCCCCGCCTTCACCGCCGCGGCCGAGGTGCGCATCCTGTCCGGACCATGGGCCGACGAGGTGCGCGGGCTGGCGGCGGCGGTCGAGCGCGCGGTGCTGCTGGGCGACGGCGACACCATCGACGCCGCGCTGCTTGCCCCCGCATCCGTCGCGGCGGTCGCCGAACCGGCGATACGCTTCGACCTCGAAGGCAATGAGCGCGCGGTGATCGAGGCGGCGCTGCGCGAGCATCACCACAATGTCAGCCACGCCGCCACCGCACTGGGCCTCAGCCGCGGCGCGCTCTACCGCCGGATGGCGCGCCATGGGTTGTAGGACGGGTGCCGTGACGCCCGCGAACATCCCGATCGCCACGCACGTCACCCCGGCGAAGGCTGGGGTCTCCCGCGGCAAGGACACCGCCCTACGCCCGAGAGACCCCAGCCTTCGCTGGGGTGACGTGCGTGACAGGGATGCCTCGACCACCCCAAACCGTATCCCCGCGCAGGCGGGGATCCAGAGCCAGGCAGCGCTGACCTTCATAACCCTCGACCCCTACCTGCGCGGGGGCACGGAAGGCGCCTGCCCCACCCCTCCCCGTACCCCGGCGAAGGCCAGGGTCCAGTTACGGTGTCGCAGCCGCATCACACCGTCGTCCTCCCGCCCCACCGGCACACTCCAAACCCCATGCTGACCCCCCGCCACCGCCGCGCGCTCACCGCGCTCGCCTCGGGCGTCACCCTCACCGGCGGCGGCGCGGCGCTGGTCGCGGCGTGGCAGGCGGGCATGTGGGGCTCGCTGCTCGGCGCCGCCGGCATCGTCGTCTGGACGCTGGCGCTCGGCTGCTGGATCGCGCTGCGACGCGCCCCGCCCCCTGCCCCGGCGCTGCCCGCGCGGCAGGCCTGGCCGATCGCCGCGCTGCTCGATCAGGTGCCGGTGCCGCTGCTGCGCATCGAGGGGGGCGACGTGCGCGCGATCAACCGCGCCGCCCGCGCGCTGTTCGTCGCCGACGATCGCATCCCCCTGCCCCCGCCCGCGCTCGCCGATCCGGCGGCGGCGCATCTGCGCCACGCCGGGCGGCGCTGGCGGATCGATGCCGTGCACTTAAGCGACGGCACGCGCCTCGCGGCGCTGATCGACATCGCGGCCGAGGAACATGCCGCGCAGGAGCGCGCGCAGGACGAGATGATCGACATCCTCGGCCACGAGCTGTTGAACGGCCTGTCGCCGATCGTGTCGCTGGCCGACAGCGCGGTGCTGGCGGCCGCCCGGGGCGACGCGATGCTCGGCGACATCCTCGCCACCCTCGCCCGCCGGGTCGAGGGGCTGGAGGGCTTCACCCGCGCCTATCGCGAACTGGCGCGGCTGCCCGATCCGGTGGTGGCGCCGGTCGCGCTCAAGGAAGTGGCCGACGATCTCGCCCGGCTGTTCGCGGTCCGCTTCGGCGGACAGGTGGCGCTGTCGGTCGAGGCGCAGGGGATCGCCACCATCGACCGCGACCAGATGGTGCAGGCCTTGTGGGCGCTGCTCCAGAACGGTGCCGAAGCCGCCCTCGCCGCCCCCGCCCCACCGCGCGTCGCGCTGTTGATCGCCGTCACCGACCAGCTCACGATCACGGTCCGCGACAGCGGCGCGGGCATCTCCTCGTCAGACCGCGCCCGCGTGTTCCGGCCGTTCCATACGACCAAGCCGGGCGGCTCGGGCATCGGCCTGACCCTTGCCCGCCGCATCGCCCGCGGCCATGGCGGCGACCTCCTGCTGCTCGACGACGGCGAGACTATGTTCCGGATGACCGTGGCGGCGATCCGACATGTCGACATGTAGGGTCCGGTTCACCGGCGATGCGCGTGTCCTTCGAACGTCCCGCGCCGTTCGTCAGCCCGGACGCGCTCCGGGGTCCCCTTGCCGCGGACGCAGTCGATAGAAGTCCGGATGTCACCTGTCGCCGTGCCGTGGCCGCCGGAACACGTCCGGGTGAAGGAATTGGGGGGATCGTTCGACCGAGAACGCCCATGGTCCGCCCGGAACCGCTGAATGTCGATCCGGCCTGGACTTCCGCCTGTGCAGGGGTGCGAGGAAGCGGCTTTCGCAGAGGAAGCCCAACTCGTACCGTTCGACGTTCAGCAGAGCATCGGCACCTGTTGCTCCTTTCCCGGAAGCCGGGTGGGGGTACGTCCGCCCTTGTGGCGCGCCTTCCGTCCCTCGCAGGTCGACCCGCCCCCGGCCCCTCCCTCGCCAGCGTTGCCGACATGTCGACACCTCTACACGTAGACCACTCTCTTCCGTCCTGGCCAGCGTTCCGATACGATCCTGCCGCGATCGCCCGCAACAACGCCGGCGGCTTCGCCCAACCGGAACTCCCATGTCGTCATCCGATCCATCGCTGGGCTGGGACAGGGTCGCCACCCGCTTCGCCAGCCTGCGCAGCGATACCGGCAGCGATGTCGTTCAGCATTGGGCCGGACAACTGCCGCCGGGCGGATCGATCGTCGACATCGGTTGCGGCACCGGATGGCCGATCGCGCGGATCCTCGCCGATGCCGGACTTGCCGTGTCGGGAATCGATCCTTCGCCGACGCTGCTCGCCGCGTTCCGCAAGACGCTGCCCGGCGCACCCGCCGCGTGCGAACCGGTCCAGACCAGCAGCTTCTTCGGCCGGACGTTCGATGGCGTGGTCGCGATCGGGCTGCTGTTCCTGCTCGACGACGCCGATCAGCACAGCGCGATCGCGCGGATCGCCGGCGCGCTGCGCCCCGGTGGCCGCCTGCTGTTCAGCGCCCCGCGCCGCGCCTGCCACTGGCACGACACGCTGACCGGGCGGATGTCGCGATCGCTGGGGGAGGGGACGTATCGCGCGCTGCTCGCCGGGCATCGCCTCGACATCGTCGGCATGCCGGTCGATTCCGGCGGAAACGACTATTTCGACGCCGTCGCACGCAGGTCCGACAGGTAGGATCGTCTACCTGTCGACACGTCGACGGGTAGACAGGCGATCTTGCCCGCTCGGTCAGTGGCCGTATTTCTTGATCCCGCGCTGGCGCAACCGCCGCCGTTTGCGGCGGTGCAACATTACCCCCAGCAGCGGCGCTCCGATCACCACGACAAGGCCGATAATGGCATAGGCAAGGAGTTCGCGCGACATATCCATGGCAGTTTCTTGCAATCCATGGCGCGCAATGTCCATAACGGACCGCAGCTTTTCGTGCGGAAGGCGACGGTCCGCCGTCCGAGGATGCCGCTCTGCTGCATCGACATGTCGACAGGTAGACCGCTCGACAGATCAGTCGCCGATCGGGCTCTCGCCATATTTGCGCAGCACGTCGTTGAACGCTTCGGCCATCAGCGCCTGCAGGCTGCGGTCCTGCCGCCGCGCGAGCATGTGCATCGCCAGCGACATGTCGGGGGTGAAGAAACCGGCGATCTGCTTGCGGCCCTGGCGACTCACCGGCCCCTTCACCTCGACCGGATCGGCATTGGCAGCGACCGGTTTCGCCGCGGCGGGGGCGGGGGCAGGGGTGCGGTCGCGCAGGTTGGCGAAGGACGGCTTGCGGCTCATGACGCGACCTTTCTGAAACGGGGGGCAGGCATGTCGAGCTGTCGACATGTCCACTTGTAGAGTTCGCGCACCTCTTCGGCGGCCTTGCCGGCGGGTTCGCTTTCCATGACGGTGCGCCCCTCGGCGCTGGCATGGCGGTAGGCGGCGCGATCGGGCAGCAGCATGGGGCAGGGGGGCGTGCCGAACCCGTCGACCAGCTCGCCGGCCTCCTGATAGATGCGCGGCGCATTGGGCGGCCCGGCGGTGAACACGACGAAAGCGGGACGGCGCAGCAGCTGCACCAGCTTGGCGGTCGTCTGGATCGCCGACAGGTCGAAGGCGCTCGGCCGGCACGGGATCAGCACCAGGTCGGCCGCCTCCACCGCCGCGCGCGCCGCGCTGTCGGCATGTGGCGGGGTGTCGATCACGATCACCTCGGCGCCCTGTTCCTTCGCCGCCGCAATCTTGGCCGCGAGACGGGGCGGGGGGCTGTCGATCACCTCGGGCGGCGCCTCGTGGCGCCACGCCGCCCACTGGCTGGCGGTCGCCTGCGGATCGGTGTCGACGACCAGCGCGACCCGGCCCGACGCCTGTGCCGCGGCGGCCAGATGCAGCGCGAGCGTGGTCTTCCCCGCGCCCCCTTTTTGCGAGATGATGGCGATGGTCGGCATGTCGGCGCTTCTACGTGTCGACATGCCGACAGGTCAAGGTGTCGAAGGGTAGATATGGTCTGCAAACTGCTCGTTCCTGCCCTGCTCGCCCTCCCGCTCGCCGCGGCGGCGCCGGAGCCAGCGACGGGGGTGAAGTGCCGCATCGCCGTGGACGGCGGACCGGTGATGGGGGGCTGGGCCGGCGCCTGCCGCGCGGGGCTGGCCGATGGGCTCGGTGCGGGGCGGGTACGCGACCAGTTGGGACCGGGCGTCTTCGCCGGACGGGCAAAAGCCGGTCAGGCGACCTATGGCATCGTCGTGCTGGACGAAGGCGGCTTCACCATGGTGGCTACGACGCCCGAACCCGAGCGGCCCTATATCGATCAGGCGGCGGACACGTCCGGGCACGCATTCCAGAACAGTTTCGCGGGCGCAGCCGCAGCCGCCGCAGCCCATCGCCGCGCCGGCAACGCCGCCTCGGCCCGCTATTACCGGCAGTTGCGGGTCCGGCTGATCGCAGGTCAGCCGGAATAGCGCGTCAGTGGACCGTCCCTGCGGCGCGGTCGACACCGATCAGCTCTTCATCGATATCCAGATGGCGCACCGCCTTTTCGACCTGCCTGGTCGTGAACGGGGAGAAGGGCACCGACAGATCGGGATAGCGCGCGATCTCCTGTTCGGTGGCGACCCGCTTGCTGCTCTTGTCGGCGAGGTCGACCAACTGGAAGTCCGGGCGCGAGCGCATGATGTAGCGGGTGTGCGTCGCCTTCACTTCCCCCGGCATATGCTGGTCGATGGCGATCCAGCGAAGTTCGGGGTAACGCTTGCGCTGCATGAACTCCGCCCCGCCGACCGGCAGATCTTCGAGCACCAGCGGCAGATCGACCAGACCGGTGGGCGGTTCGGGCGTTTCCGATACCAGATCGAAGAAACTGCACAGGGTGATGGTGGTCTTGTCGATCAGACTGACATAGCCGAACGCATAGCCCCCTTCGTACAGGGGGGCGTAGAAGATCTGCCCCACGGCCGGCCGGTCCTTACCGCTCATCCGCAATTTCCATGCACGTTCATCCGCTCCGAACGGTCAGACCCGAATTGGGCGGGTGTTTCCAAGAAGGGTAGGCGCGGCCGGTTCGAGCCGCTACCACAAGGCGTAACGATCGACAGCGGAGAGACACCACGCATGGCGTATCGGATTGCCGAAGGATCGCTTGCCGCGCCGATGCCGTGGCAGGATCAGAGCATCAACGTGCTGCTGCCCCGGGACGCGAAGGTCCAGGGCACCAACCTCGTCATCGCCCGCGACCAGCTGCCGCTCGGCATGACATTCCAGGATTATGTGATCCAGCAGCGGCAGAATTTCCGGTCGCAACTCGCCGGATTCGAAGCGATCGCCGACACGCCGGGCCGGATCGACGGGCACGAGGCGCAGTTCCTCGAACTTGCCTGGCGCAGCGGCGGCAAGCCGATCCATCAGGTGATGGCGATGGTGCTGCACCGGGACAATGCGATCCTGACCTTCACCGGATCGATCCCGGGCGGGCTGGAGGCCGAAACCCGCGACGCGCTGGTCGCGGCGATCACCTCCTTCACCTTCGCCGCCGAGTAACGGACGCGACCGCGTGACGGGACCCGCGACCCCCGCCCCGACGCCGACCGCCGACGAGAAGCTGCGCGACCTGCGCGACCGGACGGCGGCGTCGAGCAATGCCGGCACCGTGTCGGCGATCGCCACGACCGGCCATGTCGCCTCGGCCGGGATCGTCGCGGCCGGCGCCTACTCCGCCGGGGCGTCGGGCGGCGTGACCGCGCTGAAATGCTTTGCCGGCCGCATCGCCGCACCGATTGCGGGCGCGATGGCCGGGGCATGGCTTGCCGAAGCGGTGCATGCGGACGAAGGCGCCTTCTGGGTCGCGCAGCAGTTCGGCGCGCAACGTATCGCCTCGCCGGGGCCGCAGGCCGCGCATATCGAACACCAGATCGCGCACGACAACACCTTCAACGGCTTGCTCGCCGGGATCGCGGCCGGGATCATCGTCGGCGCGGTGGTGGCGGTCAGCGCGGCGGCGATCATCGGTACGGCGGGCATGGCGACACCGCTGGTGGGCGCCGCGGTCGCCTTCGGCGCGGGGGCCGCAGGCGGCTTCGTCACAACCGCCATCGCCGGCGCGGGCGCCAAGACCGCCACCCTGTCCGGCCCGATCACCAGCGGCTCGCCCAACGTCTTCTTCGAAGGCAAGAACGCCGCCCGCGTCACCGACACCGCCGCCTGTACCAAGCATCCCGGCACCCCCCCTTCGGCGATCATCGAGGGCAGCGAGACCGTCTTCATCAACGGCCTGCCCATGGCGCGGATCGGCCACAAGCTGTCGTGCGACGCGGTGATACAGGAGGGGTGCCGGACGATCTTCGGCGACAATACCACCGCCAGCTACGGCACGCCCGATGCCGCGCTGTCGGTCACCGAACAGCTGCTGCTGTCGGTCGCGGAAGTGGCCGGCATGCGCTCGGCGGTCCGCAAGGGCGGACTGCTCGACGGCCCGCTGCGCCGGCTGTTCGGCGAACCGGTCGACGTGGTCACCGGCGACTATGCCGACGCGCGGACCGATTTCGAATATCCGGGCCTCCTGCCGCTGCGACTGGAACGCACCTATCCGGGCAGGATGCGTGTCGAGGGGCTGATGGGGCCCCGCTGGATCTGCAGCTGGTCGCAGCGGCTGCTGCTCGACGCGGCGGCGGGCACCGTCCTGCTCGAGGATGCCGGCGGACAGCGGCTGCTGTTCGCGATCGGCAACGATCCCCATGTCGACGCCCGCCACCTGAAGGCACCCTGTTACCGGCTGACAGGCACCCGCGATCGCCTGCGCCTCTATGACAGCCGCAGCCAGCAATTCCTGCTGTTCGCCCCGGCTCGCGATCCCGCGACGCTGCTGCTGGCGGGGATCGAGGACCGGAGCGGCAACCGCATCGATTTCGCCCGCGATGCCGACGGGCATCTGCGCCGGGTCCGCGCGCCCGACGGCACCACCTTTCGCGTCGATACCACGCCGCAGGGCTGGATCAGCGCGCTGTGGATGGAGGGCGAGCGCGATCCGGTGGTCCGGTACCGCTACGACACGGCCGGACATCTGCTGGACGTGCTGGGCACGTTCACCGGCGAGTTCCATTATCGCTATTCGCCAGAAGGCTGGCTGAACGCGTGGCAGGACAGCGGCCCGACCCGGGTCGAGATCCTGTACGACGCCGCCGGACGCGTTACCGGCACGCGCACCGGTGACGGCATGTTCGACGACCGGTTCCTCTATTTCCCGAACGAGCGCCTGTCGCGCTATGTCGATGCCACGGGCGCGGTCACCAGCTTCCGCTACGACGCGAACAATCTGGTCATCGAGGAGGTCGATCCGCTCGGCGCGCGGACGGTCAGCGAATGGGACGCGCTGGAGCGACTGCAACGGCGCATCGACCCCGCCGGGCGCGAAACGCGCTTCGCCTATGACAGCGACGGCCGGCTGATCGCGCAGACCGACTGGGCGGGGCGCACCGCGACGTGGAGCTACGACCGCTGGGGCGCACTGGTGGCGTTCGCGGGCCCCGACGGCGCGGCGCAGTGGACCCGCGACGCGGCCGGCAACATCATCGCCTGGACCGGCGCCGACGGGGTCAAGGTGACCGCGCGCTATGACACGCGCGGTGCGCTGGTCGAGGAAAGCGTCGCCGGCGCCGGCACCACGACCTATGACAATGACGCGGCCGGTCGCCCGATCGCCCGCCACGATCCGCCATCCGCCATGGGGGGCGATCGCGTCACCCGCTATCGCTGGGACCGGTTCGGACGGCTGCTCGATCTGACCGATCCGGCCGGGCGCACCAGCGCGTGGTCCTATGACCGCTCGCCCGACAACCCGCGTGGCGCGGTCAGCCGCGCGCGCACTCCCGATGGCGGCGAGACCCGCTTCGCCTATGACGGCGAAGGGCTGCTCGCCGCGCGCATCCGCGGCGACGGACAGGCGACCCGGTTCGTCCACGGCGCCTTCGACACGCTGCGCCAGACGATCGATCCGCTGGGCGCCACCACCCGCTTCACCTATGACGGTGCCGGCCGTTTGTCTGCGATCACCAATGCGACGGGGCAGGAATGGCGCTTCCGCTACGATGCCGCCGGCCGGGTCGAGGCGCAGCTCGACTGGGCGGGGCGCGAGACGCGCTACCATCGCGACGCGCTCGGCCGCGTGCTCGCCCGGCGGATGCCGGACGCGACCGAGCAGCATTTCGAATGGGACGATCGCGACCGCATCACCCGGGTGATCGCCGGTGATGACGCGATCACCTATCGCTATGACGATACCGACCGGCTGACCGGCGCCACGACGTGGCAGCTGGCGGACGGCACGCCCCGGCAGGTCGCCGACGTCGCGCTGCGCTACGACGGCAAGGGGCGGCTGATCGGCGAAGAGCAGAACGGCATCGCCGTCACCTATCGCTACGACGCGGCCGGGCGCTGCATCGGCCGCACGAGCCCCAGCGGCGAGACCGTGCTGGACTTCGACGATGCCGGGCTGCTGCGCCGCTACGAGAGCAATGGCCACGCCCTGCGCTTCGGCCACGACCCCAGCGGGCTGGAGACGCTGCGCGAAGCGGCGGCGCTCGGCACCCGCACTGCGTTCCAGCTGGTCCAGGCCTATGATCCGGCGGGGCGCCTCGCCGAACAGCGCGCCGGAGGCGTCGCAGTCTTCTCGGGCACGCGCGAGGCGCCGGACGCGGTGTTGCGCCGCTACGAATGGGATCGCACCGGACGGCTCGCCGGCATCGCCGATGCGGGATCGGCGGCGGGCACGGGCGAGACACGCTTCCACTACGACCTGCGCGACCAGGCGGTCGCCGTCGAGCGCGGCGCGGTGCGCGAGGCTTATCGCTATGACGCGCTGATGAACCTTGCCGAGGGGCTGGCGGGCGAGCACCGCTACTGGCGCGACTGCGTGGTGGAGGCGGGCGCCAACCGCTTCCGCTACGACGCACGCGGGCGGATGGTCGAACGCATCCTGTCCGAACACGGCTTTCGTCCGCGGTGCTGGCGCTATCGCTGGGACGGGTTCGACCGGTTGGTGGGACTGGAAACGCCCGACGGTGCGCGCTGGCGCTACACCTATGACGCGTTCGGGCGACGCGTCGGCAAGGCGCTGGTCGGCGGCGGTCCGGGCACGCGGCGGGTCAACTATGTCTGGCAGGGCATTTCGCTGGCCGAGGCGTGGCACCGCTCGGCGGGCGACGATGGGCAGGGCCGCCTGTCGATCGAGCGCTGGCATTTCGAACCCGACGGGCTGCGCCCGCTCGCCAGGGAGCTGGTACCCGCCGACGCCGATGCGCAACCGCTGACGGCGGACGCGGAATGGCTGCCGATCGTCGCCGACCAGCTGGGCGCGCCGCACGCGCTGTTCGACGAGGACGGCAGCTGCCGCTGGCGTGCCGAGCCCGAACTATGGGGCCGCACCCGCACCGCCCGCGCGCTGCTGCGCGAACGGCAGGGGGAGCCCGGCACCGACGCCGAAACACCCTGCGCGCTGCGCTTCCCCGGGCAATGGGAGGATGCGGAAAGCGGGCTGCACTATAACCTCAACCGCTATTACGACCCCGACACCGGCCAGTATCTCTCCCCCGACCCGATCGGCGTCGACGGCGGCCTGCGCACCCATGCCTATGTCCATGATCCGTTGCGGTGGATGGATCCGGATGGGTTGGCTGCGTGCGTCAAATTCAGGCGCTGGAAACCGGGCGACGCAATCGACAAGCCGATGCCGGACGGTAGCCCGCCCAGATGGGACGTCGTACGATCACGATACTGGAAGAACCGCGCAGACGCAGCGGTCCGCGAAAATACCGGAGAGTTCGATGCCGCGACCTTGGCACGGATGCGGCGGGGCGCCGCACCTCCAGACGCGAACGGGAACCCAATGGAGTTGCACCACCACGTCCCACAACGCGCGCCCAGCCCGACCACCAACAATCCAGGAAACCTGCGTGAAGTTACCCGAGAGCAGCATTCCGCTCTTGATCCTTTCAGACATTTATGAGGTAATCTTGTGGATCTGATCGAAGACATTAAATCCTTTGTGGAAGGCCGAATGTCCGCCAAAGAGCTCTACGAAAAGGCCGCATCAAATCCTGACGCAGAAGACCTTTTTGAAGGATTTTCCGCCAAACCCTACACCAATGATGGATCCTTATATCTCTACATAATCAGCCAGAACTATGACAAACCGGACACGAACGTAAATTTGCAGGACGTCCTTCCGAAATTCCTGGACTGGAAAGGCGTTTCTTATTCCGGGGACAACTCCGCCCTGCAGGAATATGAGTTGATACTCAAGGCGATGCCATCTTGGCTTAATCCTCCGGAATTCTACATCAAAAAGCTGCAGGACAAGATCCAGGGAAACGATGCCAAACAGGCGCGCTCCATCATCAAGGATGAAATAAAGCGGGATTTTCTTTATCTGGGCAAACCACCGAAATGGCTGCAATCCCCGTCATGGATATTCAATGGCGAAAAGCCGATGATATTCGTGGGCCAGTTAAGCCTCGATGCCCTGAAGCATGACACGTCGCAACTTTACGTCTTCATAAATCTTGAAGACGATACAACGCGTTCCATCGTTCAAACCGCGTAGTGAAGCACATGCTCCTGCCGTCGACGGCACCAAATGCGTTGGCGGCGGGAATCCTTAGAGCCCGACTCATAATTCGAGCTTTGCGATACGGCGGGTCATTCGCCTGATGGATGCGATGATGAGCCATGCTTCTGACGAGGCGATGGAAGCCTCCCAGTCCTTGGCGAGGCGTCGGCA
>NZ_JASCXF010000013.1:0-95083 GCF_030062225.1 Sphingomonas sp. 2R-10 | reverse complement strand
AACCGATGCCGACGCCTCGCCAAGGACTGGGAGGCTTCCATCGCCTCGTCAGAAGCATGGCTCATCATCGCATCCATCAGGCGAATGACCCGCCGTATCGCAAAGCTCGAATTATGAGTCGGGCTCTAACACTAATCCAACAAAATCGCTGCGAGTACCGCAATTTTTGTCTCGCCTCGCCCTGCAAACCGCTTGTCAGCCCTTGCGGACCACTGACTGGGGTTCGGGCCACTGGGGAAGCGTTGAGCGTGCTCGGTACTGTACGACCAGCAAAAAGACCCGGCGCAGGATCAGGCCAGTAATAGGATATCGAACGAAAGGTGCACCCGATGGTCAGCACGGTTGTCCGACAACTGAAGAGCGGAGCACCCGCCTCGAAAGACGGGTGCCCCACAGCGCCATTGGAAGGCTCAGGAAAAATGTAGCGCCGGGGGTATCGTTCCGCATCGGCTACGATCGTCAGAGCAGTTCAGCTAATCCATTCGGGAGGTACGGGACGCAAAGCCTCGCGAACGCCCCGCAGACGCCCGCTGAGCGTCTTTGCCGGCTTTGGGCTATCTGGGGAACCTGACCAGCACTAGGTTCAATCTTCCACAGCGCTTGGATGACATGGATTGGCTGGACGAGCGCGACGCTATTGACGGCCCCCCTCCCCGTCCTTGCACTACGGGGCAAGTAGTTCATACCAAAACTATTATTTCCTACAACAGCAGCCCGGACCTGCCCTTCGACCGGAGTATAAGTCCGTTGGTGGGCTGCTAGCATGGCTGCATCTATTGCTTCGCGCGACCGACCCATGCCTGGCACGACCTGTCGCCGGGGCTTGATTTCGAGACGAAGCTGTTCGCCAAGCCCGATGCGGCGGCGCTGCTGCGCGCCGAGCTGGCAAAACCGGGCTATGTCGCCAGACCGGTCGCGATAGGGACCAATACCGACCCCTACCAACCGATCGAGCGCGACTGGCGGATCACGCGCGACTGTATCGCGGTGCTGACGGAGACGGACCATCCGCTGACCATCACCACCAAGTCCGACCGGGTGGTGCGCGATCTCGACCTGCTGGCGCCGATGGCGGCGAAGGGGCTGGTGAGCGTCACGCTGTCGGTCACGTCGCTCGATCCGGCGATCGCGCGGACGCTGGAGCCGCGGGCGCCGCATCCGGAAAAGCGGCTGGCGGCGGTGGCGACGATGGCGCAGGCGGGGGTGCCGGTCTTCGTCTCGATCTCTCCGGTCATCCCGGCAATTACCGATCACGAGGTCGAGCATCTGATCGAACGCGCGGCTGCGGCCGGCGCGCGTGGTGCCTATTTCCTGCCGGTGCGCCTGCCGCATGAGGTCGCGCCGCTGTTCCGCGCGTGGCTGGAGACGCATTTCCCCGATCGCGCGGGCAAGGTGATGGCGATCGTCCGGGCCTTACGCGGCGGACGCGACAACGATCCCGGCTTTCATTCACGGATGCGCGGCCAGGGGGTGTGGGGCGAACTGCTGGCGACACGCTTCGCCCTCGCCTGTCGCCGCCACGGCATTGGCAGGGGGCATCCGCGGCTGCGCTGCGACCTGTTCCGCCCGCCCGCTGGCGCGCAGGGCGAGTTGTTCGGCTGAGCCACGGAACCGTTGCCGTATCGCAACGTATTCCGACCAGGGACAATCGGGGACGACGGACGATGACGACACGGATCTGGACTGCGGCGATGCTGTGTGCCGCGACGATCACCGCGCCGGCCGGAGCGCAGACGCGATCGATCTCGCAGAGCGACCGCGCACAGGGGGCGCAGGCCAATCCGCAGCTGGTCGCGCAATATGGCGGCGCCTATTCCGGGCCGCAGTCGGCCTATGTCGAGCGCGTCGGCAAGAAGGTGGCGCTCCAGTCCGGCCTGTCGAACGCCAGCGGCGACTTCACCGTCACGCTGCTCAATTCCCCGGTCGAGAACGCCTTCGCCATCCCCGGCGGCTATGTCTATGTCACGCGGCAATTGCTGGCACTGATGAACAGCGAGGCGGAACTGGCGGCGGTGCTGGGGCATGAAGTCGGCCATGTCGCCGCGCGGCACAGCAATTCGCGCAACACCCGGTCGACCATCGGCACGCTGGGCGCGACGCTGCTGGGGGCGGTGACCGGCAGCGATCTGGTCGGGCGGCTGGCCGGCGCCGGATCGCAGCTCTACACCCTGTCGTACAGCCGCAACCAGGAATATCAGGCCGACCACTTCGGCGTGCGCTATGCGACCGGGGCGGGCTATGCGCCGTCGGGCATGGCCGATGCGCTGATCCAGCTGAACGAGGCGCAGGCGCTGGCCGCGCAGACCAGCGGGCGCGGCGGCAACACCGTGCCGACGTGGATGAGCACCCATCCCAACGGCGCCGAACGGGTGCGCCGCGCGATGCAACTGGCGCAGCAGGCGGGCGGCGCCGCGACCCGGCCGGCGCAGGACACGACCTATCTGCGGATGCTCGACGGGCTGCGCTATGACGACGATCCCGCGCAGGGGGTGATCGACGGCACGACCTTCAAGCATCCCGGCATCCGCATCCGCTTCACCGCGCCTGCGGGCTACGCGCTGCAGAACGGCACCGATGCCGTGACGATCGCCGGGCAAGGCGGGCAGGCCGAGTTCCGCATGGCGGCGGCGGGCGACCCGGCGAGCGTCGTGCGACAACGGCTCGCGGCGCTCGGCGCACGCAATGCGCCGCAGCCGGAAGCGACGCGGATCAACGGCACCGACGCGGCGATCGCGACCGTGCGCGCCAACGCCAACAACCAGGCCGTCGACGTGACCATCGTTGCCTATCGCTACCCCTCGGCCACCTATTATTTCCAGATCGTCACCCCCGCCGGGCGCGGCGTCGGGCCGTTCGAATCACTGATCGACAGCCTCGGCACGCTGAGCCAGGCGGAGGCGAGCGCGATCACCGGCAAGCGCATCCGCATCGTCACGGTCAAGACCGGCGACACGGTGGACTCGCTCGCCCGGCAGATGGCCTATTCCGATTTCCAGCGCGACCGGTTCCTGACGATCAACGGCATGGACGACGACGCGCGGCTGGCGCCGGGACAGCTGGTGAAGCTGGTGGTGCGCGGCTGACCCCTTTCCGCCGCTCCGTCCCCATGCGAAGGGGCGGCGATGACCAGCCATGACGTCATCATTCTCGGCGCGGGCGGTGCCGGCCTGTTCTGCGCGGGCGTCGCCGCGCAGCGCGGGCGGCGGGTGGCCGTCCTCGACCACGCCCCCGAACCAGGGCGCAAGATCGTGATCTCGGGTGGCGGGCGCTGCAACTTCACCAATATCGGTGCCAGCTGGGACCGCTATGTCTCGGCCAACCCGCAGTTCGCGCGGTCGGCACTGGGGCGCTACTCCGCGCAGGATTTCGTCGCACTGGTCGATGCCCATGGCATTGCGTGGCACGAAAAGACGCTGGGCCAGCTGTTCTGCGACGGATCGGCGCGACAGGTCGTCGCGATGCTGCTGGACGAGGCGCAGGGCGCGGATATCGCGCTGGGCCAGCCGATCCGCGACGTCGTCCATGCCGACGGCGTCTTCACCGTCGTCCATGGCGAGCGCAGCGTCACCGCCCCGTCGCTGGTGATCGCCACCGGCGGCCCGTCGATCCCCAAGCTCGGCGCGACCGGCTTCGCCTATGACCTCGCCAAACGCTTCGGATTGAAGCTGGTCGAACCGCGCCCGGCGCTGGTGCCCCTCACGCTGCCACCGGAGGATGCGCTGTTCCGGGAATTGTCGGGCGTCGCGACCGAGGTCGTGGCGGGCGCGGGCAAGGCGCACTTCCGCGAGGCGGCGCTGTTCACCCATCGCGGCCTGTCGGGCCCGGCGATCTTGCAGGCGTCGTCCTATTGGCGGCACCGCGAGGCCGTTACGATCGACTTCGTGCCCAATCAGCCGGCGGGCTGGCTGGTCGAAGCCAAGCGCGTGCGGCCCCGCGCCGGACTGCGATCGGCGCTGGGCGCGACGCTGCCCGACCGGCTGGCGGAGGCGCTGGCGGCGAAGTTCGCGGTGGCGGGCGAACTGGGCAACCAGCGGGACGCGACGCTGACGCAGATCGAGCGACAACTGTCCGGATGGCAATTCCATCCGAACGGCACCGAAGGCTTTGCCAAGGCCGAAGTGACGGTCGGCGGTATCGCCACCGACGGGCTGAACCAGAAGACGATGGCGGCGAAGCACCTGCCCGGCCTGTATGCCATCGGCGAGGCGGTCGACGTGACCGGGTGGCTGGGCGGCTATAACTTCCAATGGGCATGGTCGAGCGGCTGGGCGGCGGGACAGGCGGTGTGACGCGCAAGGCGTCGTTTCCGCCCGTTGTCGACACGTCGACACGGGCGTTGATCCTCGGCAGCCTGCCGGGCGACGCATCGCTGGCGGCGGGACGCTATTATGCCCATCCGCAGAACCAGTTCTGGCGGCTGCTGTCGCCGGTGGTGGGGGTCGATTTGCCCTCACTCGGTTATGACGACCGGCTGGCGGTGCTGCGGGCAGCGGGGATCGGCCTGTGGGACGTGGTGGCGAGCGCCACCCGGCCGGGCAGCAGCGACGCCGCGATCCGCGAGGCGACCGCGAACGACGTCGCGGCGCTGATCGCGACCCTGCCCGCGCTGCGGCTGGTGGCGTTCAATGGCGGGACGGCATGGAAAGCGGGCCGCAGTCTGGTGTCCGGCGTCGAGACGCTGGCGCTGCCGTCGAGCAGCCCGCTGCATACGGTCGGGGTCGCCGCGAAGCAGCCGGCGTGGGATGCGATCGGGGCGTATCTGTAATCGGCTCGAACGCCGCCCCCTTCAATCGGCAAGGCGGTAGCATCCAGCAAGAACCATTTCGCTACAAACCCTTAATTGCGTCCGCACCGCGAATCAGGGTGTGAGCGAAGTCGGCGCGACCGTAGGTATTGCCCTGTGGTTCAAAGCCAAACCCGTCAAAACAGACAATCAGCGCCGAGATGACATAACTCGAGGCGCGCATTTCATTCGGGGTGCGAACCCGAATGCTCAGAACCGCATCCTTTCCACCGATTTTTTCGGAAGCAGAGATGCTCATCAGCCGGTCATTCACATTCTTCACCTCCGCCGGCATTACCAGGGCCGGGGCGAGTTCTCCTTCGAGATACGCGTCCGTGCCGTCGATCGCCGCAAGCACCCCGTCGCGCACAACGCCTGCACTGTCCAATCCAGGAAAGCGTTTGATCTGGACCGGATAATCATGGTCCGTCATGCACTGCTGCACCGCAGCGGCGGTCGGCCAGTTTGCAGCGGGCACAGCTACGTAGAAATCGACACTCATGCGACACCTCCATCAACAACAACATATCCGGCACCGGCCGATACTATTACTGACACCTTACAATTGTGCAGCGCATGCTGTCGAACATACTCCCTTGCCCCTAGCTCCGGCCGGCCCGCGCGATGCGACGCAAGCCGGATCGCACTCCCAATCCGCCGACACCCGGCACGCCCCGGTTGCAATAGCCCTGCCCCCTGCCCCATAGCATCGCCCATGTCCGACGAACGCGATGTTTCCACCCTGTCCTTCGAAGATGCGCTGCGCGAACTCGAGGGAATCGTCAGCCGGCTGGAAACGGGTCAGGAAGACCTCCAGACCGCGATCGACCTCTATGCCCGCGGCGACCTGCTGCGCGCGCAGTGCGCCGCCCGGCTCGATGCGGCGCAGGCACGGATAGAGGCGATCCGGATCGATGCCGAAGGACGCGCCACCACCCAGCCGTTCGACGCGCAGTGATGGCGACCGTCGCGCCGCCGGTGTCGCTGAACGCCGCCCTTCGCGAAATCTCGGCCGAGATGGATCGCCAGTTCGATGCGCTGTTGCCCGTTCCGGGCGATCCGCGCGCGAACCTGTACCGCGCGATGCGCCATGCCGCGATCGGCGGGGGCAAGCGGCTCCGCCCTTTGCTGGTGTTCGCCACCGCGCGGCTGTTCAACGTCGAGCGGGTCCGCGCGGCGCGCGCCTCGCTCGCGATCGAATGCATCCATGTCTACAGCCTGATCCATGACGACCTGCCGGCGATGGACGACGACGATGTCCGCCGCGGCAAGCCGACGGTGCACAAGGCGTATGACGAAGCCACCGCGATCCTCGCGGGCGACTGCCTCCACGCGCTGGCGTTCGAAATTCTCGCGCACGAAGCGACCCACTCCGACCCGCACGTCCGCATCGAACTGATCGCCGACCTCGCGCACGCTTCGGGACCGTCGGGCATGGCCGGCGGGCAGGCGATGGATCTGGAGGCGGAGGACACCAGCTTCGACCTGAATACCGTCACCCGGTTGCAGGCGATGAAGACCGGCGCGCTGATCGCCTGTTCGGTCGAGGCCGGCGCGATCCTCGGCCGTGTCTCCGCCGAGCAGCGCACCTCGCTGCGCGGCTATGCCCGCGACATCGGCCTCGCCTTCCAGATCGCCGACGACATCCTCGACGTCGTCGGCGACGAGGCGGCGGTCGGCAAGGCGCTGCGCAAGGATGGCGAGGCGGGCAAGGAAACCTTCCTCTCGCTGCTCGGCCTTGACCGCGCGCGCGAACAGGCGCGACGGCTGGTCGACCAGTCGATCGAGCATTTGCGCGACTTCGGCCCCGAAGCCGACCTGTTGCGCGCGATCGCCCGTTATGTGCTGGAGCGCGACCGGTGAGGATCGGCGTCTATCCCGGCACCTTCGATCCCGTCACGCGCGGGCACATGGACATCATCCGGCGCGGGGCGAAGCTGGTCGACCGGCTGGTGATCGGCGTGACGACCAACCCGTCGAAGTCGCCGATGTTCTCGCTCGACGAACGCCTCGCGATGGTCGAACGCGAGGTGGCGGAGGTCGGGGGCGATATTCAGGTGGTGGCGTTCGACGCGCTGCTGATGACCTTTGCCGAGCGACAGGGGGCGAGCGTGATCGTCCGCGGCCTGCGCGCGGTCGCCGATTTCGAATATGAATATCAGATGGCGGGGATGAACCAGCAGCTGAACGACCGGATTGAGACAGTCTTCCTGATGGCCGACGTGTCGCTGCAACCGATCGCGTCGCGGCTGGTCAAGGAAATCGCCATGTATGGCGGGTCGATCGCGAAGTTCGTGTCGCCCATGGTGTGCGAAGAAGTGGTGGCGCGCGTCGAGAAACTGGGCCGCAAGGGCGAATAATGCCCTTCCCCGCACGGGGAGGAGTTACGCGCGCCGCTTCACCAGCCACGTCACCCCCGCCAGCAGCACGATCGCGATTCCGCCGCCGGCCAGCACCTGCCACGACGGCAGCCACCGTCCGACGATCTCGCTCAGCCCGTGCCCGAACCAATAGCCGATCGACACGAAGATCGTTGCCCAAAGCAGCGCCGCCGATCCGTTCAGCACCACGAACCGCCCCAGGGGAAGTTGCGTCGTGCCGATCGCGATCGGGCTGACGGTGCGCAGGCCGTAGAGGAAGCGGAAGGCGAAGACGAACAGCGTCGGATGCCGTTCGAACGCGGTCAGTGCGCGGGCGAAGGCGGGCTTCGCGCTCCACCGCCGCACTCGCGGATGATCGCGAAACCGGCGTCCGGCGGCGAAGAACAGCTGGTCGGCGATGAACGATCCGACCGCCGCGGCCACGATCGCACCGACATAGGGGAGCACGCCGCGCTGGACCATGATCCCGCCCAGCACGACCACCGTCTCCCCCTCCAGCCCCGCGCCCAGCGCCAGCGCGGCGAGGCCGTAGCGCGCGATCAGCGCCTCGATCGTCATGGCAGGGTATCGGTCATCGCGGCACCGTAGCGGCTCGCCCCGCACGGTAAAGCGAAACACGGCCCTTCCGCCGCTACCGCCCCCGCGCTAGATACCGGCGATGCTTGCCCCGCCCCTTCCCTCGCGCGCCCGGCCGGGTGCTGTCGCCCGCTGGCTCTGGTGGGTGGCCGCGCTGATCGTGGCGATGGTGGTGGTCGGCGGCATCACCCGGCTGACCGAATCCGGGCTGTCGATCACCGAATGGAAGCCGCTGTCGGGCACGCTGCCGCCGCTCGACGCGGCGCAATGGGAAGCGGAATTCGCCAATTACCGCCGCATTCCCGAATATCAGCTGCTCAATCAGGGCATGACGCTGGCGCAGTTCAAGGGCATCTTCTTCTGGGAATATGTCCACCGGCTGCTCGGGCGGATCATCGGCCTCGCCTTCGCGCTGCCGCTGGCGTGGTTCTGGCTGCGCGGCGCGATCCCCGGCGGCTATAAGGTCCGGCTGGTGGCGCTGCTGGCGCTGGGCGGGTTTCAGGGGGCGATCGGCTGGTGGATGGTCGCGTCGGGGCTGTCGGTGCGCACCGACGTGTCGCATATCCGGCTGGCGGTGCATCTGCTCAACGCGCTGTTCATCCTTGCCGGCACGGTGTGGACCGCGCTCGACCTGCGCGAGCTGGCGGGGGACCGCTACGCCCGGCCGGCACGGCTGACCGGGATCGGCGCGGCGGCGGGGGTGATCCTGTTCGTCCAGCTGCTGTACGGGGCATGGGTCGCCGGGTTGAACGCCGGCCTCGTCACCGATCAATGGCCGTTGATGAACGGGCGATTCTTCCCCGCCGACGAATGGGCATCGCGCCGCGCCCTCGATGCGATGGTCAACGACCCGTACGTCGTCCACTTCATCCATCGCTGGTGGGCATGGGTCGCGGTCGCGGCGCTGGTCCTGCTGGCGCGCGCCGCCAGGCGCGCCGGCCATCCGAAGGTCGCGCGGATGATCCACATCGCGTTCGGCATCCAGATCCTGCTGGGCATCGGCACCGTCATGAGCGGGGTCCGGATCGAGGTGGCGGCGCTGCACCAGCTGGTCGGTGCGCTGCTGGTCGTCGCCACCACCTGGGGCGCGCACGCAGTCGGCCGGCGATGATCGACCTGCCACCGCCGGCGATCGAGGCGGCCAGTGCGACCGGCTTCGCACCGGCGCTCGACACCGCCTATCGCTACCATATCGAGCAACAGCGCGACGAAGCCGGCGTCGCCCGCCGCTACACCACCGATCGCACCATCCGCTTCCGGCGGATGGTCGACGGGCTGGTCGCCGAAATGGTGATCGACACGGTCGACGGCAGCCTGTCCGACGGCCCCGGCGCGATGTTCGAGCGCGCCTTCGCGACGCTGCGCGGGCGCCCGATCCGCTACACCCTGTCCGACCGCGGCGAGGTGACCGGCGTCGTCGATCGCGCCGGCGTGTGGTCGGCGCTGGTCGATGCCATCGCGGCGCAGGCCGGGACCGATCCGGCACGCGCCGCGATGCTGCAACGGCTGACCGCGCCGCTGCGCGCCATGACCGAGCGGCAGCAGGTCGCGATGCTGGGGTCGATGCTCGCCAACGTCCTGGCCCCCGACATCGTCCGCCGCGGCGTCCAGCCCGAACGCGCGATCCGCCGACCCGGCACGCCGCCGTTCGGCACGGACACCGACGTCACCGGCAGCGAGCGGGTCCATGCAGAGGGGCGCGACCTGATCGCCGAGGAACGGCTGGCGGGCACGATCCCCGCAACCGGCGGGCGGCCGACCGGGCGCCGTACCAGCACCGTGTCCCGCACCGTCGACGCCACGACCGGGCTGATCGTCCGTCAGACGTCGACCGTACGCATCGACAGCGGGGACGCCACGTCGATCGCCACCACCCGGATCACGCTGCGCCGGCCATAGGGTATTCCAATACCCGTCAGCAAAGCCGCCGTTTGCTTGACTTTCTGCCGGCCGTTGGGCATTTGCCCGGCGTTCGCACCGCTCCGGTTCGGGGCGGGCGCGTCATACATCCGAAAGGTCCAACGCCCATGAAGGCGCTCATGAAGACCACCAAGTCGGCCAAGCCGCACGAGGTGGAAAAGAAGTGGCATATCGTCGATGCCGACGGCCTGGTGGTCGGTCGCGCTGCGTCGATCATCGCCAACGTCCTGCGCGGCAAGCACAAGACGTCGTTCACCCCGCATGTCGATTGCGGTGACAACGTCGTCGTCATCAATGCCGACAAGATTCGCTTCACCTCGAACAAGGCGAAGACGAAGACCTATTACAAGCACACCGGCTATGCCGGCGGCATCAAGGCGGTCACCGCCGAGAAGGTCCTCGAGGGCCGTTTCCCCGAGCGCGTGCTGGAAAAGGCCGTCGAGCGGATGATCCCGCGCGGGCCGCTGGGTCGCGACCAGATGCGCAACCTGCGCATCTTCAAGGGCACCGAGCATCCGCATGAAGCGCAGAACCCGCAGGTTCTCGACATCGCGAGCATGAATCGCAAGAACAAGGTGGGCGCATAATGTCCGACAACCGCCAGTCCCTTTCCGACCTCGCCGGCCTGACCGGCCAGCAGGCACCGGAAGCCGCCGCACCGCAGGCGTCGGCCGCGCAGGTCGACGGTGCCGAAGCGCCCGTCGCCCCGGTCGAACCCCCGCGTCCGACCATGCCGCTGCGCGCGCAGGAAATCGACGCCTATGGCCGCGCCTATGCGACCGGCCGCCGCAAGGACGCCGTCGCCCGCGTGTGGATCAAGCCGGGTTCGGGCAAGATCACCATCAACGGCCGCGATCAGGAAGTGTATTTCGCGCGTCCGACGCTGCGTCTCGTCATCAACCAGCCGTTCGGCGTCGCTGACCGCAATGGTCAGTATGACGTGATCTGCACCGTCAAGGGCGGCGGCCTGTCGGGTCAGGCCGGCGCGGTCAAGCATGGCATCAGCCAGGCGCTGACCCGCTACGAACCGATCCTGCGCGCGCCGGTCAAGGCCGCCGGGTTCCTGACCCGCGACAGCCGCGCGGTCGAGCGCAAGAAGTACGGCAAGGCGAAGGCCCGCCGCAGCTTCCAGTTCTCGAAGCGCTAAAACCCGTTCGGAAACGCGCCCCGACGGGCGCGTTTCGCGGTACTGGCCCGCTCCCCCACCCGACCACCCACAGCGTATCCTGATCGGGTGGTCGGGTGGGGGAGCGGGCCGGTACCGTCTCAGGACAAAAACGCCACGCGCGGGGGCTCGAAAAGTTCCCGTTTGCGGCCAAATGCGTGCCGATTGGGGCGGTCCGGTGTCGGGCCGCCCTTTTCGTTTGCCGCGGAACCGTATAGCGAGAGCCGGTCCGCACGCTGGCGGAACCATCCAAGAGACGCCATGACCTCGCGCGCCAAGACTTCGTTGCTGCCGCTCGCCGATTCGGACCTGTGGCCCGACGAACTCCGCCGCAGCCTGTCGGACAAGCTGTTCACCATCGCGTTCGGCGCGATCCAGTGGCCGTGGCTGCTGCGCAGCCTGTCGGGCGGCAAGAAGGCCGACAAGGCACGGCTGATGGCCGATCTCGGCCTCGCCCCCGACGCGCTGCCCAATCTCGGCAGCTGGAAGGCCGATACCGGCTATCTCTCGCTGATCGTCGAGCGCATCGCGGCCAGCCGCCCGCGCACCGTCGTCGAACTCGGCACCGGTGCGTCCAGCCTCGTCACCGGCGCGGCCTTGGCCAAGCATGGCGGCGGGCAGCTCATCAGCTTCGACCAGCATGCCGGCTTCGTCGATGCGACCCGCGACTGGCTGGCCGAACACGGCATCGCCGCCGATCTGCGTGCGGCCCCGCTGGTCGAGGCGCCGGGCGACTGGCCGGGCGTGTGGTACGATATCGACGCGTTGCCCGATCAGGTCGATCTGCTGCTGATCGACGGCCCGCCATGGACCATCCACCCCTATGTCCGCGGCGCGGCGGAAACGCTGTTCGACCGCCTGCCGGTCGGCGGTGTGGTGATGCTCGACGACGGCGCGCGGCCGGGCGAGCGGGTCGTCGCGCAACGCTGGCGCCGCCGCTGGCCGAACTTCCGCTTCGAACTGGTCAATCGCGGGACCAAGGGTACGTTGATCGGGCAGCGGCTGTCGTAACGGCTACCCGGGTGTTTGATCCATCCGACTGTAAACGTCACCCCGGCGAAGGCTGGGGTCTCCATCTGCTCCTGCTGCGCGCTACCACCGGAAAATCCCCGCCTTCGCGGGGATACGACGGGCTCACCCCACCGTAACCGGCTCGTCCGCCGCCCCCATCTTCCGCGCGATCGTCTCGAACGCGCCATTCTCGATCCGGATTTCGTTGAACGACGGCGGATCGTCGCGGGTGCGGATCGACAGCGTGCCGGCGCCGACCATGCGCAACCGTCCGGTTCCGGTGCGGTAGGGGATATCGAACGGGTCGTGGACATGGCCCGACAGCACGGCATTCGCGCCCGCCGCCGCAACCGCGTCGAGCGCGGCGCTGCCGCCGCGCGTCTCGCCGCTCGACTTCGTACCGACATCGATCAGCGGATGATGCGCGGCGATGAAGATCAGGTGGCCGTCCGGCACCTTGCCGATCAGCTCCAGCGTGCGCGACAGCGCGCGGTCGCCGACATAGCCCTTCGACCAGTCCCAGCGGAACTGGAACCGCGCGGTCGTCTTGAGCGGGACGATCGCGACGCCGTCGATCTCCAGCGGCCGCTCGATCATCCGTTCCAGCCGGCGATAGCGCTTGTAGGGGCGGACGAAGCGCGCGAAGAGATTGTAGAGCGGTAGGTCGTGATTGCCGACCTCGACCGTGACCGGCCGACCCAGCCCTTCGAGCCATTCGGCCGCCGCCTCGAACTCGGCGGCGCGGGCGCGCATCGTCAGGTCGCCGGTCATGACGATCGCGTCGGGCTGTTCGCGACGCACCGCATCGCCGAACCATGCGAGCGCCGCCTTGTCCTCCGCACCGAAATGGACGTCGCTGACATGGAACAGGCGGATCATCAGGCGCTCCCGGAAATATCGTTCCGGTCCCAACGCATGATGTGCCTCAGCGCTCCGAACGGATTGCCAGTGCCGTGCCGCCGCCGACCGCCGCGACCAATGCCAGCGCCACGAACACCGCCCCCAGCCCCGCACCGGCGGGCACCAGCGCGGCGAGCAGCGGCGGCACGCACGCGGGCAGCGTGTTGGTGAGGTTCAGCACCGCCAGGTCGCGCCCGCGGGTGTCGGCCGACGGCAGCAACTGCATCGCCAGCGCCGCATGCAGTGCCAGGAACACCGACAGCCCGGTCTGCGCCATGCCATAGCCGATCGCCGCCCCGACGAAGCCGGGCGCCACCGCCATGCCGATCAGCCCGGCGACGACCAGCAGCGTCGCGCCGCCCAGGAACGGCTTGCGCCCGCCGACCCGGTCCGACCAGCGGCCGGCGAGGATCGTGGCGACGACGACGATCGCGGTGACGATCGCCATCGCCTGCGCCACCGGCCCCGCCGCATCGCCGGTGCCGCGCCAGCGATCGGCGAAGTGGAAAAAGGCATAGGCGGTCACGCCGTTGCCCGCGACCTGCATCGCCAGCCGCGCGACCCACGCGCGGACCAGATCGGCGCGCACCGGCGCCGCCGCCCCTTGCCCGGCATCGGCAGCGGCGACATCGCCCGCCCCCCGCTCGCGTGCGAACAGCAGGAACGGCACGATCATCGCCGTCGCCAGCACGACGTTCGCCGCGAACCGTGCCGCCTCGCCCGCGAACAGCGGCGCGGTGACCGCTGCGGCCGACAGCACGCCGATCGGGTGCGAGATGCCGAGCAGTCCCGACACCCGCCCCTTCGCCCGGTCGGGCACTTCATCGGCCATCACCGCGACCATCGGCGCGAACATCAGGTTCAGCGCGACCTGCCAGAATGCGATCGCGCCCAGCAGGGCCGACGGCGTCCGCGCCAGATGGATCGCAAGAAACGCGAACGCGATCAGCACCAGTCCGACCGCGATCGGCAGCCGCCGGCTGCGGCTGCGACGCCAGTGCAGGTCGCTCAGCCAGCCCGCGGCGATGTTGGCGACGCTCGCGACCGCCGATCCGGCCAGCACCGCCCATCCCAACAGCGCGACGCGGTTGCCGGGATCGATCGCATCGACCTTCACCTGCAACAGGATCGACACGAACGGAATGAACGCGACGAACAGCCCGCAATAGGCGAGCGTGTAGAGCGGCACGAAGCCGCGCGCCGGTACCGCGCCGCCGGGGCTCAACGCCCGGCGGTCCGGCGCAGCGCCGTGACGAGCTGGCCGATGGTATAGGGCTTGTGAAGCAGGTCGAAGCCCATCGTCCCGTGGCGGACGATCACGTCGCTATAGCCACTGGTCAGCAGCACCGGCAGGCCGGGATACCGATCGCGCACCCGCGCGGCTAGCTCGACGCCGTCGATGCCCGGCATCATCACGTCGGAAAACACGATGTCGAACCCGTCGGGCCGCTCGGCCAGCATCGCCAGCGCGGCCTGGCCGTCGACGACGTGCAGCGGATCATATCCCTGCGCCTCCAGCGCCTGCGTCGTCGTCGTGCCGACCGCGACATTGTCCTCGACCACCAGCACGCGCAGGCCATGTCCGGCCGCCGGCGCCGCGACGTCGCGCGCCGCCGCCGGGGTCCGCTCGGGCGTCGTCACCTGCGGCAGGTACAGCGCGAACTCGGTATCGGCGGGCGCGCTGCGCGCGCGCACCTCGCCGCCGGACTGCTTGGCGAACCCGAATACCTGGCTGAGGCCCAGGCCGGTGCCCTTGCCCAGTTCCTTGGTGGTGAAGAAGGGTTCGAAGATGCGGGTCAGCGTCTCCGCATCGATGCCGCTGCCGGTATCGGCGACGGTGATCGCGACGAACCGTCCGGTCACGGCCGGGGCGGTGGCGCTGGCGGGAATCCCGTCGACCGCACGCACTCTCAGCGTCAGCCGGCCCTGACCCTGCATCGCGTCGCGGGCGTTGGCGGCGAAATTGACGATCGCGGTGTCGAACTGGTTCGGATCGGCATCGACGAACACCGGAGCCGCGCACGGTTCGATCGTCACCTCGATCCGCGACCCGGCCAGCGTGCGGACGATGTCGCCCAGCGCCAGCACCGCCTCGTCGACGTCGAACACCGCCGGCTGCAACGCGGATCGCCGCGCGAACGCCAGCAACTGTCCGGTCAGCTTGGCCGCGCGATCGACGGTATCGCTGATCGCCGACAGATACCGCTCGCGCCGTTCGTCGGTAAGCGTCGGCTGGCGCAGCAGGTCGACCGACGACCGGACGATGGTCAGCAGGTTGTTGAAGTCGTGCGCGACGCCGCCGGTCAGCTGGCCGATCGCCTCCATCTTCTGGCTCTGGCGCAGCGCGTCCTGCGCGGTCACCAGCGCCCTGGTCCGGTCGACGACCTGTTCCTCCAGCGATTCGGCCAGCGCCGCCAGCTCGCGCTCGGCCCGGCGGCGCTCGGTCGCGGCGCGGGTGCGTTCCGCGACTTCGCGGACGAACGCGATCTCGTCGTCGCGCCACATGCGCGGCTCGCCATGGTTGGTGTAGATCAGCGCGACCAGCCCGCCCAGTTCGGTCAGCGGCATGTTGATGAACGCGCGCGCGTTGATCGATTCGAGCTGTGCGGCGGTGCCGGCGGTGCGCGGGTCGATCCGCGCGTCCTCGACTACCGCCGTCTCGCCGCGCTTCAGGTCGTCGATATAGCTGCCATAGTCGCGGAAATGCAGCACGCCGGCGATGGTCGTCACCCCCGGCGCGTTCCAGTCGCGCTCGATCGTGATCGTCTCCGCCTGCCGGTCGACCACGCCGTATCCTACCCGGTCGACGCCCAGCGCCTCCCCGATGATCCGCGACGCGGTAACGCCCATCTCGACCGGATCGTCCAGCAGGCGCAGCTGGTCGTTCAGCTCGGCCATGGCGGCGCGCATCCGCTCCAGCCGCTTGTAGACGGTGACGTCGATCGACACCCCGGTCAGCCGCACGACCTCGCCATCGGTGTTGCAGGTCGGTTGCCCGCGACTGGCGATCCAGCGCGTCTCGCCGTCGCCCGCGCGGATGCGGACCTCCATCTCCAGCGGCGCACCGGCCAGGCTCTCCTCGATCGCCGCCAGCGCCGCTGCCCGGTCGTCGGGGTGCAGGATCGCGGCGATCTCGGCCGGCGACGGCGGGTAATCGGCGTCGAACCCGAAATTGGTACGGCAGATCGCCGACATGGTCAGCTGGCGCGTCGCCCGCTCGAACGACCATGTGCCGAAGCGCCCCGCCTCCAGCGCGAACAGCATCTCGCGCTCGCGTTCCTCCTGCTCGCGGAACCGCCCGGCCAGTTCGGCCAGCAGCGCGACGTTGCTCGATTCCAGCCCCTCCACCCGCGCCCGTTCCGACGTCACGTCGAGCTGGCTGGCAAAGAAATAGACGAGCTGTCCGTCGGCATCGTGGACCGGCGCCAGCAGCAGCCGATTCCAGAACGGCGTGCCGTCGCGGCGATGGTTGCGGATATCGATCTCGATCGATTGCACCGCCGCGACTGCCGCGCGGATCTGTGCCACCGTCGCCGGATCGGTATCCTCGCCCTGCAGGAAACGGCAGTTGCGGCCGATGATCGCATCGCGATCGTATCCGGTCAGGCGGCAGAAGGCGTCGTTGGCGAACACCACCGGATTGTCGGGCAGCCGCGGGTTGGTGACGATCATCGGCATCCGCGTGGCGCGGACGGCCGCGACGAACGGATCGGTCCCGCCATCGGTGCCGGCGATCTCCAGCGCGATACGGCGATCGTCGCTGGCAGCCTGTCGGCTGGAATCCGCCCTGTCGTCCACGTCGCCTCGCATCATCCCGGAACGTGGACCGCGTGCGGCCGTTCCCCCGTACGAGCTATGCGGGGATCAGCGGCGAACGTCCAGCCCGCCCGACAGGAACGCGTCGATATCCGCCTGACGAAACAGGCTGAAATCGCCGGGCAGCGAATGTTTGAGCGCGGCGACCGCCAGCCCCCAGCTGGCGGCAGTGGCATCGTCCTGCCCCGACATCAGCGCATGCAGCACGCCGCTGGCAAAGGCATCGCCGCCGCCGATCCGGTCGACGATGCCCGACACCGCCACCTCGGCGGTCTGCACCGCGCCCGTGCGGCTGTCGATCCGCGCCGACAGGCGGTGACGATCGGCATCGTCGACATGGCGCGCGGTCGAGGCGATGTGCTTCAGGTTCGGGAAGGCCGCGAACGCCGCTTCCGCCGCCTCGCGCCGGCGATCCTCGCCATCGCCCGAAAACTGTTCGCCCAGCAACAGCGACACGTCGCGGTGGTTGCCGAACAGCAGGTCGGCCATCGCCACCAGCCGGGTCAGCACCCCGCGCGGGTCGCTGTCCCACGCCTCCCACAGCCGCGCGCGATAATTGCCGTCGAACGAGATCGTCAGCCCCCGCGCGCGTGCCGCTTCCGCCGCGGCGATCGCGGCATTCGCGGCGTCCGGCCCCAGCGCCGGCGTGATCCCCGACAGATGCAGCCGGGTGCAGCCCGCCAGCAACGCATCCCAGTCCCATGCGGCGGCAGGTGCCGTCGCAAAGCTCGACCCGGCGCGGTCATAGACGGTGTCCGACGCGCGCAGCCCTGCGCCGGGGCTGAGGAAATACAGCCCCATCCTGCCGTCGCGGGTCGCGACCCGCGAACAATCGACGCCCTGCGCCCGCAATGCCGCCACCGCCCCGCGCCCCAGCGGGCTGTCGGGCACGGCGCTGACCATCGCGCTGGCATGGCCGAGGCTGGCCAGCCCCACCGCGACGTTCGCCTCGGCCCCGCCGACATGCACGTCGAACCGCCCGCTCTGCATCAGCAGCTCGCGGCCCGGCGCGGTCAGCCGCAGCAGCAGCTCGCCGAAGCACAGGATCATCGCGCCAGCCACCCGCCATCGACCGCCAGCACATGGCCGTTGACGTAATCCGACGCCGCCGAGGCGAGGAACACCGCCGCCCCGCCCAGATCGCCGGCATCGCCCCAGCGCCCGGCCGGAATCCGCTCGACGATCTGGCGGTTGCGCGTCTCGTCGGCCTGCAACGCGGCGGTATTGTTGGTGGCGATATAGCCCGGCGCGATCGCGTTGACGTTCACGCCCTTCGCCGCCCATTCGTTCGCCAGCAGCTTGGTCAGCCCGCCGATCCCGGATTTCGATGCGGTATAGCTCGGCACGCGCACCCCGCCCTGAAAGGTCAGCATCGACGCGATGTTGACGATCTTGCCGCGCCCCTTGGCCACCATGTGCCGCCCGGCGGCCTGACACAGGAAGAACACCGATTTCAGGTTGGTGTCGATCACCGCGTCCCAATCCGCCTCGGTGAAGTCGAGGCTGTCGGCGCGGCGGATGATCCCGGCATTGTTGACGAGGATATCCAGCCCGCCGAGCGTATCGACCACCTGTGCGACGACGCCCTCGACCGGAGCGATCGTCGACAGGTCGGCCGACACGATCTCCGCCCGCCGGCCCAGCGCGCGCACCTGTTCGGCGGTGTCGGTCGCGGGCGTCCGCCCGATCAGCGCGACGTCCGCCCCGGCGGCGGCCAGCGCCAGCGCGATCGCCTGTCCGATGCCGGTATTGGCACCGGTGACGGCCGCGACCCGGCCCGAAAGATCGAAGGGATTCATGGCAACTCCTCGGTTCCCCGGCTGGGCGGGGCGCCGCGTATCAATCAGTTAGTGGAAGACAACCGTTCGTCCTGAGTAGCCACTGAGCGAAGTCGAAGAGGCGTATCGAAGGACCGTTTGGGGCAGGTGCTTCGATACGGGTCTTCGACAAGCTCAGCCCCTGCTCGGCACGAACGGTTTTCCATCAGATTCATCGGGCATGGCGCAGCCATAGGACCGCTCCCATGCCCCTTACGCCAGCTGGCAGATGTCCAGCACGTTCATGTCGGTATAGTCCTGATTCTCGCCCGCCATCGCCCAGATGAAGGCATAGGCGCGCGTGCCCGATCCCATGTGCACCGACCATGGCGGGCTGATGACCGCTTCCTCGTTGCTCATGACGATGTGGCGCATCGCTTCGCCCTCGCCCATGTAATGGAACACCTTGTCGTTGTCGGTCGGCAGTTCGAAGTAGAAATAGATCTCGCTGCGACGCTCGTGGATGTGCGGCGGCATGGTGTTCCACACGCTGCCGGGCTTCAGCACGGTCAGCCCCATCACCAGCTGCGCCGAATCGCACACGCCGGGGATCACCAGCTGATAGATCGTCCGCTCGTTCGATTCTTCCAGGCTGCCGCGCTCCAGCGCGTTGGCGTCGGCGATGCCCAGCTTGCGGGTCGCGAAGCCCTGATGCGCCGGGCACGACGCGATGTAGAAGCGCGCGCCGTTACCGCCGAACTCGACGTCCCTGGCACCCATCGTGACATAGACGCAGTCCTTGTTGCCGAGCGTGAACGTCTCGCCGTCGACCGTCACGGTGCCGTCGACCGCACCGACATTGACCACCGCCATCTCGCGCCGTTCAAGGAACGGATGCCCCTCGGCCGACTTCGGCTCGGTCTGCGCGGGCAGCTTCACCGGCGCATCGCCCACCGCGACGCCGCCGATCACGAAGCGTTCGGCATGGGTGTAGTTCAGCACGCATTCGCCGGTCCGGAACAGCCCGTCGATCAGGTAGCGGTCGCGCAGTTCCTCGTTCGACACGCATTCCATCATGTCGGGGTGCGTCGCGTAATAGGTCCGGTCGAACATCGTTCTCTCCTGATGGTAACCGGTATCAGCAGCATCGGGGCTGTCGGCGTACCGGCACGTCTTTGGGTCTGCCACCGTCCTACCGTCCTCCACCGGATGCGTCGACCGGTTTTTGCGATGGTCAGGTGGCGGTTTTTCCAGCGTTCCGGTTCGGCAACAGGCCGTACGATTCACCTGTCGGCAATTCCGACATATGGACCTTGCTCCTTACATACGGAACAAATGCCGTTGCTCACGCACGATGCCGCAGGAGAACGGCTATCGTTGACACCGGTTTCTCGCTGAACTGATTGATATTTTGCGCACATCGTCACCCCGCGCTTGACCAAGACTTTTCCGAACGCCCTCAATCCGTACCCCGGCGAAGGCCGGGGCCCAGTTGGGGAACGTTGGTAAGATACGGAAAAGCCATTCCAACTGGACCCCGGCCTTCGCCGGGGTACGGTTTCAGGACTTTCGCAGCGGTCCCGGCTTGACCCCGGGGTGACGGGAGGGGCCGGATCGTTCGAGCGGAAGCGTCCATCGCTCACCCCAAACGGCCGAATGTCGATCGACCCTGAATCATCCGAAGGCGTTGTCGAACCCACCCTCCACCACGCCTTCATCGGCACCCGCCATAAACCCCTGTCCTACACGCCCACGCCCTGCCACACTCCCCGACGCTCTTTGACAACCGCACCGCGTCCCGCTCCGGCAAATGGTCTGCGCGCAAACCGTGGCGAGTGTGACTTTTGTGACCTTTGGCGGATTTGCGTCGTTGCGAAGTCCGGCGACCGCTTCGAAGGCATGGGACATTCCGCCCTCTTGCCCCGCCCCGCCGCACCCGCCAAAGCCGACCGATGCAACCGCTCGACCCCCAGCAGCTCGCCGCCCGTACCTGGTTCGAATCGCTGCGCGACCGCATCTGCGCCGCGTTCGAGGGGCTGGAGCGCGAGGCCGGTTCCGATGCCGCCTTCGCCTACACCCCTTGGGACCGGACCGATCCGTCGGGCGCGCCCGGCGGCGGCGGGGTGCGCGGGGTCATGAAGGGCCGCGTGTTCGAAAAGGTCGGCGTCAACGTCTCGACCGTCGGCGGCACGTTCGAGGGCGAGTTCGCCAAGTCGATCCACGGCGCGGCGGACGATCCCCGCTTCTTCGCCACCGGCATCAGCCTCGTCGCGCACATGGCCAACCCGCATGTCCCCGCCGTCCACATGAACACCCGCTTCCTCGTGACGACGAAGCGCTGGTTCGGCGGCGGCGCCGACCTGAACCCGCCGATCCCCTACGACGTCGACACCGCCGACTTCCACGCCGCGATGCAGGCGGCCTGCGACGCGCACGACCCGGCGCACTATCCGCGGTTCAAACAATGGGCCGACGACTATTTCTACATTCCCCACCGCGGCGTCCATCGCGGCGTCGGCGGCATCTTCTACGACCATCTCGGCGACGACTTCGACCGCGACTTCGCCTTCACCCGCGACGTGGGCGATGCGTTCCTGTCGATCTATCCCGCCCTAGTACGGCGGCGCATGGCGATGCCGTTCGACGATGCCGACCGCGCCCGCCAGCTCGAATGGCGCGGGCGCTATGCCGAATTCAACCTCGTCTACGATCGCGGCACGCTGTTCGGGCTAAAGACCGGCGGCAATATCGACGCGATCCTGATGAGCCTGCCGCCGCTGGCGACGTGGAGCTGACGCGGTGGGGCTGATCCCGGTCCGCCCGGGTGAGGTGGCGACGATCGTCACCTCGCTCGAAATGCTCGATCGGCCGCGCCCGGCGCCGCTGCCGGCCTCGCCGCTGCGGCTGGTTCGCTGGGAACGGCCGACGCCCGATCGCTATCGCGCGCTGTTCCGCCGTGTCGGTGGCCCGTGGCTCTGGTTCTCGCGACTGGTGATGCCCGACGACGCCCTCGCCGCGATCGTCCATGCCGATACCGTGCGCATCTGGGCGGTGGTCGACCGGGCGGGGATCGAGGTCGGGATGCTCGAACTCGACGATCGCACCGCCGGCGAATGCGAACTGTCCTATGTCGGGCTGATCCCCGAACTGGCCGGACAGGGGCATGGCCGCTGGCTGATGGCGCACGCGCTAGCGCTGGCATGGGGCAAGGACGTGCGGCGGGTGTGGGTGCATACCTGCACGCTCGACCATCCCGGCGCGCTCGCCTTCTATCGCCGCTCGGGCTTCGTGCCCTTCCAGCGGACGATCGAGACCTTCGCCGATCCGCGCGTCGCCGGGGTGCTGCCCGACGACTGCGGCGGCCATTATCCCCTGTTGCCCAGCCGGCGATAGATCGTCGCGCGGGTCAGGGTGAAGGCGATCGACATCGCCGCCGCCACCACCGACGCCGCGGTGGCGAGGATCGCCATCGTCACCGGATTGGTCCCGCCCGCCGACACCGCGCCCGCCGTGGCGCTGAGCAGCAGCACGACCATCTGCGCCCCGAAATAGATCAGCGCGGACAGCGACAGCAGTTGCAGAGCATGCCCCTTGGTCAGTCCGATCGCCCGGCTCATCGCATCGCCGAAGCGCCGCTCGGGTTCCACCATCAGCACCGGCAGCACGACGAACACCCGGCCGATCACATACAGCATCGGCAGGATGAACAGCAGCAGCCCGCCGAGCTTCGCGGCATTGACCAGCAATGTCGCGCCGACCAGCACCGGCAGCCGCCGGAACGCCGTGCGCAGCGCCTCGCCCACCGTCGGCCGTGCCGGATCGAGGATCAACGCCAGCAGCACGGCGATGCCGACCAACTCCGCCACCGCCTGCAACGCCAGCCAGTGGACGTTGTCGACCAGATAGGCCTGCATCGACGCCAGCAGCGCCTGATCGTCCTGGGCGGCGGCGCGCGCCGCGATACGGTCGGTGCGCATGAACAGCGCCATCGCCAGATTGGGCAGGAAGAAGAAGACGCCGGCGACCGCGACGATCACGTCCCGGTCGCGGCGCCAGATCGCCAACGCTTCCTGTACTGCGGCACCGACATTCAGCTTCATGCGAAGACGGCCGCGTCGTCCTGTTGCCCGACGATCTCGCGATACAGCTTGCCGACGACCGCCGACTGGTACAGCGCCAGCGCGGCGCTGACCGCCGCGACGGCGATCGCCCCGCCGATGATGGCGAGCGAGAAGCTGCTGTTCGGGTCGGACAGCAGGCCAAGGACGCCACCGACGACGAACTGCGCCGCCGACACCGCGACCCCCGCGACGATGGCGTAGAGCAGCAGCAGCCCGATCAGCTTCCACGTCAGTCCCCGCGTCAGGCGGAACGCCTGCGCGATCGAACCGACGCCGCGCCGTTCCATCGCCACCACCGCGTTGATCAGCAGCAGCCGGGCCGAGGCCCACAGCACGAACAGCGCCAGCACGAAGAAATAGAGCACCGACACGCCCAGCTTCGCGAACTCTTCGGGCTGCGGCGGCAGGCCCGCCATCACGCTTTGGAAATCGAACCCGCTGGCGACCGCGAGGATCACGCCGGGGAGCGCCAGCACCGCGAGGATCGCGACCAGCACGATGCTGACGCCGATCAGCGGCAGGAACCGCGACTTGGCGAGGCCCATCGCGACGGCACGCTGCTCGCGCCCGTTGGGCTGCGCGGCAAAGGCGATCAGGTAAAGCGCACCCCATAGCGACACCAGGGTCGTGACCAGCGACACCAGCCCGAACACCGCCGCCATGCCGCCGCTCGACGTCGCGCGCACCCCGGCGAGGCTGCCCGACAGCGCGGGTGCGGCGAACTGCGTGATGAGCAGGACGGGCATCACCTCGCCCAGATGATCGCGGACGAAATCCACCGCCCGATCCCACACCGTTCCGATCTTGACCATTGTTGCACGCGCTCCCCTTTTATCCGATGGATGCTCTACCCATCCTGATCCCGAATGAAAATGCCTCCTGATCCCATCGTCCCGCCGATCGCCGTCGCCCAGCAGATCGAATGGCGCGCCGAAACCGCGCCGGTCGACTATCCCCATGCGCTCGCCGCGATGGAGGCACGCGCCACGGCCATCGCCGATGGCCGCGCGGGCGAGATGGTGTGGCTGCTCGAACACCCCCCGCTCTACACCGCGGGCACCAGCGCCGATCCCGCCGAACTGCTCGATCCGCGTTTCCCGGTACATGCCGCCGGGCGTGGCGGGCGCTATACCTATCACGGGCCGGGGCAGCGGATCGGCTATCTCATGCTCGACCTGACGCAGCGCGGGCGCGACGTGCGCCGGTTCGTCCATGCCGTCGAATCATGGGTGATCGGTGCGCTGGCGACCTTCGACATCCACGCCTATGCCGTGCCCGACCGGATCGGCATCTGGACCGCCGACGGCGGCGCGGAAGCGAAGATCGGCGCGATCGGCGTCCGCGTGCGCCGCTGGGCGACGCTGCACGGTTTTTCGGTCAATCTGGCCCCAGATTTGTCACATTTCGGGGGCATTGTTCCGTGTGGGATCGCCGAATATCCCGTGACCAGCGCCAGGGCGCTCGGGAAAACGGTCGACCCGACGATGTTCGATGTCGCGCTCGCCGCCGGTCTTCCGGCGTTTCTGGACGCGCTGTACCCTTGCGCGAAAGAGGCTTGAGGGCGGCTCCCCCTTCGACTAATGTCCGGCACGGATTGGGTATTAACGGCAAAAAGAAAGCCGCCTATCCATAGCTTAGGGAGCTTACCATGCGTGCATTCTCGAAGATCCTGACCGGTTCGATCGTCGCCGGCGCGGCGCTGGCGCTGTCGGCTTGCGGCGGCAACACCGAAACCACCGCTGCCAACGATGCGACCATCACCGACCTGAACTCGACCGACATGATGGACGGCACGATGTCGGACAACATGACCGCCGTCGACGGCGCCATGGGCAACGACACGATGATGATGTCGAACGACAGCATGATGATGTCGAACGACAGCATGATGATGTCGAACGAAGCCGGCATGACCAACGCCATGTAATCAACCGGTTCCGGTTGATCTGGCGAAGGGGCCGTCCGGGTGACCGGGCGGCCCCTTTTCCTTGTCCGCCGCGGCTTTGTCCGGTCGTTACGGCCCCATGCGGCGAATCGTGTGGCCGCCACGCAAGTTGGGGCTTGGGTCGCTGCGAAAAACGCCTTAACCATCGCCGCCTGCCAAGGCGCTCTTTCCGCGCCGTGAAAGGAAGAGATGAGCGTAGTGCGTACCCTGGTCCTGGCCGCTGCCGCCGCCCTGACCGTCGCGGCCACCCCCGCGTCGGCCCAATTTTTCTTCAAGCCGTACAATCTCGACGGTCCTCGGGTGACCGGTGAGGAACCGGGCGTCATCACCCAGCCGCTGCCCGGCGCCACGCCGGCCGAACTGCGTGCCGCGGTGTTGTGGAACATGCGGTCGGCGCTGAACGTCGCCGCGCTGCAATGTCAGTTCGAACCGACGATGCAGACGTTGAACAACTACAACGCGATGCTGTTCGACCATGCCGAAGAGCTGAAGCAGAGCTATGCCGCGCTCGACAAATATTTCGACCGCACCACGGGCTCGCTGAAGGCCGGCCAGACCGCGCTCGACCAGTTCGGCACCCGCGTCTATTCGGGCTTCTCGACCGTGTCGGCGCAACTCGGTTTCTGCCAGGCCGCGAACGAGATCGGCGCGGAGGCGCTGTTCGTCCCGCGCGGTTATCTGGGCGAGTTCGCCGAGCTGCGGATGCGCAAGCTGCGCAACTCGCTGGTCGCCTATGGCGAACAGCAGTTCACGCGCCAGATTCCCTACATGCGCCCGGTCCGGCTGTACCAGTTCGAAAACCCGAAATGCTGGCGCAAGGGCCTGTGGCAGGTGAAGCGCTGCGGTGCCTATCCGGTCTGAAACGGATTTTCAAAAAAAACGCATCTTGCCGGAACCAAGGATCACGCGTCCCGTTATGCCCTTCGGATAGCGATCTTATGCCCCCCCGCTCTCGCTATCCACACAAGGGTCCGGTCGGATGCACACCCTCCCCCCCCGGTAGTGTCCGCCGGACCCAAAAATGGTTTCAAACTAAGCGACCCGTCGATGCAGATCGGCGGGTCGCTTTTTTGCATCCCGCTCCGTTGTCCAGCCGGAACGAATGGTTTCGCCAGACATTTGTTGCGCAGAGCGGGTGCGCCCCGTGTCAGATGGAGAAATTTATGCGTAAGATCCTGAGCCTGGCCGTGATCGCCGGCGCCCTCGCCGTCAGCGCCTGCAACACCGTCGAAGGCGTCGGCAAGGATGTATCGTCGGCCGGCAACGCCGTTGCGGGTGCCGCGAACGACACCAAGTAAGCCACCGCTTACGGAACAGGAAAAGGGCGGTTCGGACCAGGTCCGAGCCGCCCTTTTTTCTGCCGAACGAACCGGAACGCCTTACCTGCGCTCGACGATCTCGCCATCCGTCGCTGTCGCCTCACCCGGATCGCGCTTCGCCCGCCGCTTCTCCGTGAACCAGATCGCGATCAGCGCGAGCTCGTAAAGCAGGATCAGCGGCACCGCGAGCAGGAACTGCGACCCGATATCGGGCGGCGTTGCGACCGCCGCGATCGCGAACGCGGCGACGATCGCGTAACGCCGCGCACCTACCAGCTGCTTGCGGGTGACGATCCCGGCCAGCTCCAGCAGCATCAGCAGCACCGGCAGCAGGAACGCCAGTCCGAACGCGAACAGGAACTGCATCACGAACGACAGGTAATTCTCGACCGAAGGCAATGCCTCCTGCTGCACCCCGCCCAGATTGCCCTGGTAACCAAGCAGGAAGTGCAGCGCGACCGGAATGGTCACGTAATATGCCAGTGCCGCGCCGGCGATGAACAGGACCGGCGTCGCCAGCAGGAACGGGAACAGCGCGCGCTTTTCGTTGCGGTACAGCCCGGGCGCCACGAACTGCCACAGCTGGTTCGCGATCACCGGGAACGCCAGCATCATCGCCGCGAAGAACGCGACCTTGATCTGGACGAAGAACGCCTCGAAAATCTGGGTGAAGATCACCCGTTTCTGGCCTGCGGCCAGCAGGGGCTTCACCAGGAACGTCAGGATCTGTTCCGAAAAATAGAAGCATACCGCAAAGCACGCCGCGACCGCGACCGCCGAAAAGAGCAGGCGACGGCGCAGCTCGATGAGGTGGTCGAGCAACGGGGCCTGGCTTTCGTCGATGTCGTTCATGACGCGGCCTTGCCGTCGGCGGCGGGCGGATGGTCGCCGGGCGCCTCACGCAGTTCGGGGCGCTCGACCATCACCGGGGCCGGCATGTCGTCGTGCGGCACGGGTTCGGGGTCGTGCACGGGCGGCGGCGGCGACGGCGCATCGACCGGATGCACCGTGGCGGCCGCCGGATCGGTCGGATGCTCGCGCATGATCCGCGCGTTCTCCTCGGCCCATTTCTTTTCCATTTCGGCCAGTTCCGCCTCACGGACCATGGTGTCGAAACCGGAACGGAACTGGCGGGCGACGCCGCGCGCCTTGCCGACCCAGTGGCCGACGAGGCGCATCGCCTTGGGAAGGTCCTTGGGGCCGATGACGACCAGCGCGACCAGCGCGACGACCATCAATTCGGTGGGAGCGATATCGAACATCGGCGCTCAAGCTCAGGCGGGCGCGATGCCCGCCGGGGAAGGATCAGCGGTCGCCGTGCGGACGGTCGGCATCGCGCACCGGATCGGTGTGCAGCGGGTCGCGCGGCGCAGGATCGCGGTCATAACCGGTATCGAGCGGACGCTGTTCCAGCCGTTCGCGCGGGCGGGCGGGCGGCGGCACGTCGTCATCTTCCGCCATGCCCTTCTTGAAGCTCTTCAGCCCCTTGGCCACGTCGCCCATCATGTCGGAAAACCGGCCCTTGCCGAACAGCAACAGAACGGCGACGCCGACGATAAGCCAGTGCCAAATGCTAAGACCACCCATCGTCCACACTCCAAGCGAAACAAGTCGTTGGGGTCCACTTAGTCGCTATCGCCGCCGCTTTCCAGCACGCTTGCGAACGCATCGTCGATTGGGTCCAGCAACCCCGCCGCGCGCAGATCGTCGATTCCCGGCAGGTCGCGGCGACTTGCCAGCCCGAAATGGTCGAGAAACGCCTGCGTCGTAGCGTAGGTCAGCGGACGGCCCGGCACTTCGCGTCGCCCCGCCGGCCGGATCCAGCCGGCGGCCAGCAGCACGTCGATCGTGCCCTTCGATATCTGCACGCCACGGATCGATTCGATGTCCGCACGGGTCGCGGGCTCGTGATAGGCGATGATCGCCAGCGTCTCGATCGCCGCACGCGACAGGCGACGCGATTCGTCGCGGTCGCGGCGCAGGAAATGGGCGAGGTCGGGCGCGGTCTCGAAATGCCAATGCTCGCCGCGCCGCACGAGGCCGAAGCCGCGCCCGACATGGTCCGCCTCGATCGTGGCGAGCGCGGCGCGGACGTCGCCCTCCCCGACATAGGCGGCGATCATCGGCACGGTCAGCGGCGTCTCGCTGGCGAACAGCACCGCCTCCACCGCACGGACGAACGGATCGGTCATACGATCCGCCGCACCGCGATCGGGCCGAACGGCGCATCCTGCCGCACCTCCACCCGCCCCTGCCGCGCCAGTTCGAGCGTGGCGAGAAAGGTGGAGGCAAGCGCGGAGCGGCGATAGCGTTCGTCGGCATGGGCCGGCAGGAAGTCGACGATCGCGGTCCAGTCGAGCGACATGCCCAGCATCGTTCCGACCCGTTCGATCGCGACCTCCAGCGTCATGACCGGGCGCGTCGCGACGACGTGGAGGACCGGGCGGGTGCGCGCGCTGATCCGGCCATAGGCGCCGATCAGGTCGAACAGGCCGGCATCCCAGCGCGCCTTGCGCACGACGTTCAGCCCCTCCGGATCGCCACGCAGGAATACGTCGCGGCCGATCCGGTCGCGCGCCATCAACCGCGCCCCGGCCTCGCGCATGGCATCCAGCCGTTCGAGCCGGAGTTGCAGGCGCAGCGCCATCTCCTCCGGATCGGGGTCCATTTCCGGTTCGCGCGGCAGCAGCAGCGCCGATTTGAGATAGGCGAGCCACGCGGCCATCACCAGCCAGTCGGCGGCGAGTTCGAGCCGCAGCGCCGCAGCACGATCGATCCAGCGCAGATACTGTTCGACCAGCGCGAGAATCGAAATGCGGCGCAGATCGACTTTCTGCGTCCGCGCCAATGCCAGCAGCAGGTCGAGCGGCCCTTCCCACCCGTCCAGTTCGATCGTCAGTACCGGCGGTTCGGCGTCCATGCCACCGATCCTATCCGCGCGGGCGGTACGCCGTCACCGATATTCGTGCGTCACGTCCTGATGCAGCCCGTGCAGCCTGACCGAACGCCCGTCCTGCACTTCGGCCATGGCAGTGACGCGCAGCCAGCGCTTCGGCTGACCCGGCGCGTCGATCTCGGTATCGATGGTGAAGCCGCGGCAGTGGCGGATGGCATGGGCACGCAACCGTTGCAGCGCCGATCGCGATTCCGGCGCATACATCGGCAGCGTCACGTCGCGGCGCGGCGTGCTCCCGATCGGCAGGCCGAACAGGGCAAAGGTCGAATCATGCCATGTCAGTGTGTTGGAGCGCAGGTCGCAGCTGAACTGTCCGTCATCGGGCAGGTCGGGGGTATAGCCGTTGCGCAAGACGCCCTGCGGCAGGCGAACGCCGCGTTCGAACAATGGCCAGCTATGATATAGTTGCAGCGGTTCCGTCGGCAGCATCGTGCATCCCCCAGCACCAAGCGGCACCGGGGTAGCGTGCAGCCGTTAAGGCGGGGTTAGCGCAGGCTCATGCCAGCGCGAGCAGCCGGTCGCGGGTGTCGACCAGTTCCGCCATCGGCACCGCGCTGACCGTCCCGACCGCCGCCATCGCCCGGTCGAGCCGCGCGCGCGATGCCGGCGCGATCTCGTCCAGCCGCCCGGCGATCGCGTGCATCTCGTCCAGCCGTGCCCAGCAGTCGAGCACCACGTCGCACCCGGCGGCGATCGCCGCCGATGCCTTGTCCGCCGGGGTGCCGCTCAACGCCTTCATGTCGATATCGTCGGTCATCAGCAGCCCGTTGAAACCGATCCGCCCACGGATGATCTCGCGGATGACGGTGGGTGACAGGGTGGCCGGACGCTCGGCATCCCATGCGTCGAACACCAGATGCGCGGTCATGCCCATCGGCGCGGCCGACAGCGTGGCGAAGGGGGCGATGTCCTGTTCCAGCGCATCGGCCGATGCCGTGACGCGGGGCAGTTCGAGATGGCTGTCGACCGTCGCGCGGCCATGGCCCGGCATGTGCTTGACGATGCCGACCACGCCCGCCGCCGCCAGCCCGTCGAGCGTCGCGCGACCGAGGGCGGCGACCTGCATCGGATCGGCGCCGAAGCTGCGGTCGCCGATCGCGCCGGTCGTATCGGGTTGCGCGACGTCGAGCAGCGGCAGCGCGTCGACGCTCACGCCGACCTCCGCCAGCATCATGCCCAGCGCCTGCGCATTGGCCTTCGCGGCGGCGATCGCCGACGACGGCGCGCGATCGTAGAGCCTGGCGAAGGCGGCGGGCGCGGGAAAGTCCGGCCACACCGGCGGCTTCATCCGCGACACCCGGCCACCCTCCTGATCGATCAGGATCGGCAGGTCGGCCCGACCCGACAGGTCGCGCAAGGTATCGGTCAGCGCGCGCATCTGTTCGCGATCGACGCAGTTGCGCCCGAACAGGATGTAACCGAGCGGATCGGCCGTACGGAACAGCGCGGCCTCGTCGGCGGTCAGGGTCGGGCCGGACAGGCCGAAGATCACGGGCTTCATGGGGTCAGCGCTACCCCAGCCGCCCGGGTGCGACAACCGGGGTATGTCACCGGGCTATGAAGCAATTCTCTCCGGCGAGTTTCAGCTTGCCGCACAGGTCCGACGCCTGGTTCGCGCTGCCGGCATTGACGCGCAGGCGGTAGACCGTCTTGCCCTTCACCTCCGCCGCCTGCACCGATTTGCCGAGCGGGGCGAGATAGGCGAAGCGGCGCGACAGCTGGTTCCACGCGGTGTTCGCCACCCCTTCGCTGGGGAAGGAGCCGAGCTGTACGACCGATCCGCCCGCCCCCGCCGCCGTCTCGACCGGCGCGGCGGCCGCCGGCGCGCGCGCTTCGAGCCGCGAGGTGGTGGTCGGGACCGCAGTCGCGACCCGGCCGGTACCGCTGCGGGTCGGTGCCGCCGCCGGTGCAGCGGCGCGCCCCTGTACCGGCGCCTCGGGCACGGCGTTCAGGTTGACCGCGGCATTGCCGCCGGTCGCACCCTCGCTGGTGGCGATCGCGGTGTCGCTGTCGCCGGTCACGCGCATGCCGTCGGCCTCCTGCGGCCGCGTCTTGTACGGCCCCTCCGGCGCGGCGATCAGGTCGCCGTTGCCGCTGGCGGTCGGCGCGGCGCGGTTGCGCAGCAGCGCGAACGCGATCGCCCCGACCATCAACAACCCGATCAGCACGACCAGCACCGTGCGCCAGACCGGACGCGCGGGCGCCTCCTCCGGCTCCGCGCTTTCCAGCCACGGCAGGCGTTCGTGGTCGGGATCGCCGGATGCGATCATGTCCGCCATCACTTCATCTCCTCGACCGCCTCTACGCCCATGATGGCGAGGCCGTTGCGGATAATCTGCCCGATCGCGCGCGCGAGGAAAAGCCGTGCCTGCGTCAGTACGGCATCGTCCGCTTGCAGATAGCGGCGCGACGGATCGTCGTTGCCGAGGTTCCACGCGGCGTGGAACTCCGCCGCCAGGTCATAGAGGTAGAAGGCGATCCGGTGCGGCTCGCGCGCTGCTGCGGCGCTTTCGACGACGCGCGGAAACTGCGCCGCACGCTTCACCAGTGCCAGCTCGACCGTATCGAGACGGGACAGGTCGGCGTTCGCGTCCTCGGCAATGCCGGCCTCTGCGGCACGGCGGACCAGCGAATGGACGCGGGCATGGGCGTACTGGACATAGAAGACCGGATTGTCCTTCGACGCCTCCACCACCTTCGCGAAGTCGAAGTCCATCTGCGCATCGGCCTTGCGCGTCAGCATGGTGAAGCGGACGACGTCCTTGCCGACCTCGTTCACGACATCGGCCAGCGTCACGAAATTCCCGGCGCGTTTCGACATCTTCACCGGCTCGCCGCCGCGCAGCAGGCGCACCATCTGCACCAGCTTGACGTCGAAGCGGGTCTTGCCCTCGGTCAGCGCCTGCACCGCCGCGACGATCCGCTTGACGGTGCCGGCATGGTCGGCGCCCCAGATGTCGATCAGCTGGTCGACGCCCTCGGCCTTCTGGAAATGATAGGCAAGGTCCGCGCCGAAATAGGTCCACGTCCCGTCCGACTTGCGGATCGGTCGATCCTGATCGTCGCCGAACCGGGTCGAGCGGAACAGCGGCAGCTCGACCGGTTCCCAATCCTCGGGCGTCTCGCCCTTCGGCGCTTCGAGCACGCCGTCATAGACGAGGTCGCGCGCGCGCAGCCATGCCTCGGCCGCTTCGGGCTTCCTCGCCGCCTGCAATTCGGCTTCGGACGAGAAGACGTCATGATGGATGCCGAGCAGTTTTAGGTCGGCGCGGATCATGTCGAGCATGGCCGCCACGGTCCTGGTGCGGAACAGCACCAGCCATTCGCTCTCCGGTGCGTCCACGTAGCGGTCGCCGAACTCGGCCGCGAGCGCCTTCCCCACCGGGACCAGATAGTCGCCGGGATACAGCCCTTCCGGGATCGTGACGCTCTCGCCCAACGCCTCGCGATAACGCAAATGGGCCGAGCGGGCGAGGACGGCGACCTGTCCGCCGGCGTCGTTGACATAATATTCGCGGATGACGCGCGCGCCGTTCCATTCGAGCAGGCTGGCCAGCGCATCGCCGACCACCGCGCCGCGGCAATGACCCATGTGCATCGGCCCGGTCGGGTTGGCCGAGACATATTCGATGTTCACCACCTGCCCCGCGCCGACGGTCGAACGACCGTAATCGTCACCCGCCTCCGCAATGGCGCCCAGCTCGCCGCGCCACGTGTCGTCGGTCAGCGTCAGGTTGATGAAGCCGGGCCCGGCGACCGACACGCTCGCCACTTCGGCAAGGCCACCCAGTTCGGCGACCAGCAGTTCGGCGAGTGCGCGCGGATTGGTCTTCGCCGGCTTGGCCAGCACCATCGCGGCGTTGGTCGACAGGTCGCCATGCGTCGTGTCGCGCGGCGGCTCGACCGTGATCGCGCGTCGCTCCAGCCCCGCCGGCAGGTCGCCGCGGGCGACGAGCGTGTCGAGCGCGCGGTCGAGATGGGCGAAGAAACGGGGGTACAGCGTCATGGCGGTTCCGGTCGGTTGATCCAAACGCGCCGCTTAGCCGATAGCGCCCGCCCTGCAAAGGATCACGCCCGGATCAGTCCCGCCACCGGACGCCGCCCGCCGTTGCCGGGGAACAGCGTCGCCATCGTCCGCGCCGGATCGATGCCGAAATGTCCGGCGACCGCGCCGGCGATCAGTGCGTCGAGATCGGTCGTCGGGGTCAGGTCGCGGTCCTCGTACAGCTTCGACAGCCCCGGCCAGTCGGCCACCACGCGCTTGCCCAGCACCGTACCGCCCAGCATCATCGTCGCGGTCGCGGTGCCGTGATCGGTGCCGCCGGTGCCGTTGATCCGCGCCGTCCGGCCGAACTCGGTCGCGACCAGCACCAGCGTCTGGCTCCATGCCGTGCCCAGCCCGGTCCTGAGTGCCGCGACCATCGCGTCGAGCGCCTTGAGCTGGGTGTTCAGCCGCCCGCGCTGTCCGGCGTGGGTGTCCCAGCCGCCGGTCTCGATCATCGCGATCCGCGCGCCGTCGGCCGGCGCGAGCAGTCGGGCGGCCAGCGTACCGGTCGCCGCGGCGTTGCGGCCGGCATCGCCGCCCGCCTCCTGCGCCAGCTGTCGGGTCTGCACCGCCTGCGCCCAGAGCGCATGGAGCTGCGCATCCCCGGCATAGAGCTGGGTCACGCGCGCCATCAGGTCGCCCGAGGCGTCGGGCAATGCGGAGGGGGCGTAGGAGGCGACCTCGCGCGTGCCACGTAGCGCCAGCGGCACCGTAGCGGCGACGGCGATGGCGCGAGCGTCCTCGCGCGGGAGCAGCGTCAGCAGGCGGTTGAGCCAGCCGTCCCTGACCGCATAGGCCGCCGCCCCGCCCGTCTCCAGCACGTTCTGTCCGTCGAAATGCGACCGGTCGCGATAGGGCGAGGCGATGGCGTGGGCGAACAGCGCCTGCCCGCTATCGTACAGCCCGGCCATGCCGGACAGCGCGGGGTGCAGCGCGAACATGGCGTCGAGCTTGCGCGCCGCCGCCGCATCCTCGCCCCATGCGCCCCGCAGCGCCGCATAGCCGGGGTCGCCGGTCGGCATCACCGTGGCGAGCCCGTCGGCCGCCCCGCGCTGGATGACGAACACGAAGCGCAGCTCGGTCGCCGCGCGGGCATAGGCGAGGCGCGGAGCGAAGGCGGCGGACAGTGCCGCTGCGCCCCCGATCAGGAAATGTCGCCGGTCGGTCATGGCCTATCTCCGCAGGAACTGGGGGGCGACGAACAGCAGGGCGAGCGCCTGTGCCGTGCTTTCGGCGCGATCGATCGCCGCCCGCGTCGCAGGCGCAAGGCCGTCGGGAAACAGCCGGGTCGCCAGCGCACGCGGATCGGGCGGCTCGCGCAGCCGGCCGGCCAGCCGCTCGGCGGCCTCGACCCGGCGCATCAGAGCGTCCGGCCCGGCCCAGCTGGCCGCGATGTCGTCGAACCCGCTTGGCTGACCCGGACGCCAGATCGGCTGGCCCAGCTGTCCGAACAGGTTGAACATCCCCCGCCCCTCCGTCACCGGCGCATCGATCGCGCGCAACGCGGCGACGGTCCATTCCCATGGGGTGCGGAACTTGGCCGTGCCGGGCGCCCATGCCTCCGGCGCGTCGATCAGCGCGCGGTACACGGTCGGCAGGTCGCCGCGCGAGGACAGGAAGGCACGCTCGACGCGGGCGACGGCGGCGGGCGGCGGATCGTCGGCGACGAAGTGGCGGACCAGCTTGGTGGCGACGTGGCGCGCGGTCGCGGGATGGACCGCGAGATCGCCGAGCACCGCCGCCGACTGTTCCACGCCCCCTTCGGCATAGTCGCGGCCGAGGATACGGCGCTTGCCCGGCTGATGCAGCGCGGGGGCGAACGCCGCGCTGCCGTTCGCACCGGGCACGATGCGCGGGCCGCCGCGACCGAGACCGGCAACGGTCCAGCCGGTCAGCGCGCGGGCGAGTTCGGTGACGTCCGACTGCGCATAGCCGGTGCGGACGCCCAGCGTATGCAGCTCCAGTATCTCGCGCGCGAGATTTTCGTTGAGGCCGGCACGACCGTCGACGCGGCGCTGGCCGAAGGGGCTGTCAGGGCCGACCGACTGCGCCTGATCGAGATAGATCAGCATCGCCGGGTGGCGCTCGACCGCCAGCAGCAGGTCGTGGAAGCGGCCGAGGACGTGCGGGCGGATCGCGTCGAATTCGAACGCGGCGGCAAGGCCGGTGACGGGCAGCTTGTCGGCCGACACCGCGAAATGGTTCGACCAGAAATGGATCAGGCGCTCGACGAACGGCGTGTCGCTGGTCACCGCCGCCGCGGTGCGCGCCGCGACGCCGTCGAGATAGAATTGCCGGATGCCACGGCGGATCTGCGCGGCGCGGTTGTCGGGCGGGTCGGCGGCCATCGGCATCGCCTCCGCCTTGCCCTCCGCCTGCGTCGCGCGGCGTTCCTGCCGTACCGTGCGCAGGTCGGCCTGCGCCTGTGCCGCCGCCTGCCCCGCCACCGCGGTCGTCGCCACGCCGGCCAGCGCGGGCGGGCGCGGGTTCCAGCGGGCGAACTGATCGGTCAGCCAGCGCTTCGGATCGGCGGGCGGCACCGCGTCGCCGTGCGCGCCCAGCCCGAACCGGTTCCATGCGATCTCGCTCTGGGGCATCGCCCGCGACTCCACTGCCAATCTGTCAGGCGATCGAACGCCCTGATTGTCGCAGAGTTATGCCAGCGGCGTCAGAACCCGTCGGGCAGGTCGATCGGCCCGACGACCTGCCCGTAGCAGCGCACCGCGAAGCGATCGGTCATGCCCGCGACATAGTCGGCGATATGGCGGCTGCGGTCGGGTTCGTCCGCGGGCAGGCTCTCGCGCCAGCCATCGTGCATCGCCGCGGGATCAGCGTGATAGGCGGCGAACAGGCCATCGACGACCTGTTCGGCGATCTGCGCCGCCGCGAGCTGGCGCGGATGGTGGTAGAGATTGGCATACATGAAGCGCTTGAGCGTCCGCTCCGCCTCCGCCATTTCGGGCGAGAAATGGGCGAGGCACCGACCCGCGGCGCGGACGTCGGCGACGGTTTCGACACCGGCGGCTGCGGTGCGACGGCGGGTCTCGGCGATCAGGTCGTTGACCATCGATCCGATCTGCGACCGGGTGAGTTCGCCGACCAGCCGGTCGGCCGGCACATCGGGAAAGCGCGCGCGAACCACGTCCCAGCCGGCGGCGACGAACGGCACGGCGAGCAACTGGTCGAGCGTCAGCAGCCCCGCACGCAGGCCGTCGTCGATGTCGTGATTGTCATAGGCGATGTCGTCGGCGATCGCCGCGACCTGCGCCTCCAGCGACGGCCATTCGTCCAGCCGCAGGGCGTGCGCGGCATCGGCCTGCGCCAGCGCCCAGCCGGGCGTCGGGATCGGCCCGTTGTGCTTCGCCAGCCCCTCCAGCGTATCCCAGGTGAGGTTCAGGCCACGCCAGCGGGGGTACGGGCTGTCGAGCCAGGTCAGCGTGCGCAGCGTCTGCCCATTATGGTCGAAGCCGCCATGCGCCGCCATCGCCTTGCGCAGCGCATCCTCCCCCGCATGGCCGAAGGGCGGGTGGCCGATATCGTGGGCGAGGCACAGCGCCTCGGTCAGGTCCTCGTTCAGGCCCAGCGTCCGGGCGACGGCGCGGCCGATTTGCGCGACCTCGAGGCTGTGGGTCAGCCGGACGCGGAAATGGTCGCCATCGGGCGCCATGAACACCTGCGTCTTGTGGCGCAGGCGACGGAAGCTGATCGAATGGATGATGCGGTCACGGTCGCGCTGGAACGCGTCGCGGGGACCGCGCGTGGCGTCGCCCGGTTCGGGGTGGAGCCGCCCGCCATGCGCCTGCGGATCGGCGGCCCAGTTCGCCCTCACTTGACCGGGACCCGCACGACCTTCTGCCCCGCCTCGCTGGTGAAGGCGAACGCCTGCACCCCCGATTTGCGCAGCGTGTTGACGAAGTCCTGTGCCTCGGCATCGCTCTTGAACGGGCCGGTGAGCAGGCGGTTGGTCGCGCGCAGCGGCGTGGTCCAGGCCTGCCGCCCCTTCAGCGCGGGTGCCTTGCCCGCCATGATGCCCCATGCGGCGGGAAGGCCGGCGACGTTGGCGCCGCCCGCGATCTGGACCCAGTGGCGTTCGGGATCGGCGCGCTTGACCTGTGCGAGGCGGGCGGCCTCGGCAGCCTCGGCCTTCTTCTCGTCGGCGAGGCGTTTGGCTTCGGCGGCCTTTTTGGCGGTGGCGGCGCGGGCGGCGGCTTCCTTCTTCGCTTCGGCGGCCTCGGCGGCGCGAGCCGTCGCTTCGCGGGCGATCGCGGCGCGGCGGGCGGCTTCGGCCTCGGCAGCGAGGGTCGAGGGGGCGGCGACCGGGGCGAGCGGCGGACCGACGCCCAGTTCGGAGGCCGGGATGTCGAGGTTGCGGATGATCCGGGCGAGGACATCGTCGTTCGAACCTCTGCGCGCGGCGACGGTCGCGGCTGCGCTGGAGGCGGCGGGCGCCGTGGCCGGTGCGGGGTTGCCGGCGACGGCGACCGGAGCGGCGGGCGGCGCGGGCGCAGCGTCCGGCGGGCGGTCGACCACGGTCACGGGCACCGGCGCGGCGGCGACCTGAACCGGCGGGCGGGCGGCCTGTTCGGCGCGGTCGCGCACGGCCAGCGCCTCGGCGGCGACCCGGCGTTCGTCGGCGCGGGCGGCGGCGACGCGCTCCGCCTCGACACGGGTCGCTTCGGCGATACGCGCCTGTTCGGCCTGCTGCGCGGCAAGCTGACGCTGGGCCAGCGCGGCGCGGCGGGCGGCCTCGTCGGCCTGCGCCTGCGCGAGTTGCTGCGCGCGGGCGTCGGCGGCGCGACGGGTCGCCTCGGCCTGCGCGGCCTGCGCCTGTGCCAGTTGCTGCGCACGGGCTTCGGCGGCGCGGCGGGTCGCTTCGGTCTGCGCGACCTGTATGGCTTGCGCCTCGCGCTGGCGTTCGGCGCGGCGCTCGGCATAGGTCGGGCGGCGCGCGGCGGTGCGGGCCGGGGCCGCGGCGGCGACAGGCGTGGCGGAGGCCAGCGCGACCGGCGGCGCGGTGCGGACCGGCGCGGGCAGCGGCGGGGCGAGCCGGGCATCGGCCAGCCGCTCGGGACTCGGCACCAGTCGGCCATAATGGACGGCGAAGGCGCGATCGGCCCCGGCCAGCTGGGGCAGGCGGCGGAAGAAGGGCGAGAGGCTGGCGGAGAAGCCGGGCAGCACGCTGGCGGTGATCTTGTCCGCACCGGCGGCGTCGCCCGACATGGCGAGGACGAAGGCGCGCACCCGCCATGCGGCACGGTCGCCGCGCTGGAGCAGCGGGTTCAGTATGGCGGTCGAGCCGGCCATGTCGCCATCGATGCCGAGCGACAGCGCGAGACGGCGGGTCACCTCGTCATCGTCGCCCGCACGCAGCGCCTGCCGGTAATCAGCCTGGGCCAGCGATCCGCGGCCGAGCAGGTCGTAGGCAAGGCCCCGCTCGGCGAGATAGGGAGTCATGTTCACGCCGGCACGCTCGGCCGAGGCGAACAGCGCCAGCGCCTCGCCCGGCCGCTCCATCCCGACCAGCGCGACGCCGCGGGCGGCACGGATGCGCGGGTCGTTCGGCGCGACCTTCTCGGCACGCGCGAGGAACTGCATCGCCGCATCGGTATCGCCGAGCTTGCCCGACAGCCGCCCCGCCTCCACCAGCGCCGACACGTCGTTCGGGCTGCGGCCGAGGACGCGCATCTGTTCCGACAGGCGGTCGGCGTTGGGCGTCGGCGGCTGGACGATCGCCCCGGTCTGCGCCGCGGCGGGCAGGGGCAACGCGGTGGCGAGCAGCAGCGCGGTCAGATGAAGCGGTGAGAGTCGGGTCATGGGCGCGACCGCTTAACCATGCGGCGGCTGAACGGGGAATGTTCGGGCGGCGGTCCGGCGACGAAACGAGTGGTGGTGACGATGAAGCGAGCCATGCGGTCCAAAGGTCACGAAAGTCACACTCGTGCGCATTTGGTGCGGCGTGCGGATTGCGGGTCGGGAAACGGGTCGGTTGCGAAACGGGAAGCGACAGGCTGGCAGGATGTGTTGTTGTAGGAAAGGGGTTTGGGCAAGGTCGAGCGCACGCGTCCAACCGTTTGCCTCGCCTACGCCGCTATCAACCGAAACCGGCCGGCCGTTTCCCCGCAGTCCACAGGAACCCGATCGACCCGAGAATGGAACCGAGCAGTGCCACCTGAAACAGCAGCGGCCATCCGAAATCGGCAAAGCCCATCATCCGGGTCGCAACGACGTTGATAGCCACGTCGCTGACCATGATCGCAAGGCCGACAAGCAGTCCTGCCCGTATTCGCCCGATCGTCAACAGCACCACTACCGACAGATCGAGCAGGATAAGCGCCGACCAATATAGCTCGAACGCGGGCAACGGCGCCCAGCGATAAGGCCGCCACCCCCCGATCACGAAATCGCGCGCATGGTTCAACGCGCCGATCGAGAAGCAGGCCGCCTGAAGGAAGATCGCAATACGCGCCGCCCCGCGAAACGAGTCACGGGGCGGCATAGCAACGGTCGCCTACTGATTGTTCTGGCGATGCAGGAAGCGGGGGATGTCCAGCGGTTCCTTCGCATCGTCGGTGCCGCGCGCGGGGGCGCGGCCGGCATTGGCCATGCGTTCGAACAGCGTGCCGCCGGGCTTGCGTGCCGGCGGGGCCTCGTTGCGCGGAGCCTCGGCCGGGGCGTCGGGGGTCAGCCAGCGGCGACGGCCGTCGCTGGACGACGCACCGAAGTCGCTCGCCGGGGTCGGCGCGGGCATCGGGGCGGGCATCGGGGCGGCGGCCTGTTCGGCGCCAAGGACCAGTTCGTCCTCGTCATGCGCCGCGGTGGCCGGCGTGTCGTAGGTCGAATGCGGCACGACGCGCTCCGACGCCGAAGGCTGGCTCGTTCCTTGCGGGAAACGGTCCATCGGCGCGGGCGCCGGTGCCTCGTCGAGATGCTCGGCAGCGGCACCGCTGGGCGCGACCGGCGCGGCGGCAGGTGCCGTCGGGGCGGCGGGGCGGCGCGGCGCGTTGAACGAGAAGGCGCGGGTCGGTTCAGCCTGTGCCGGCTGCGGCGCAGCCTGCGACGGGGCCTCGTCCTCGATGCCCGTAGCGACGACCGAGACGCGGATCTTGCCTTCCAGCTCGCTGTTGAACGCCGAACCCCAGATGATGTTGGCGTCGTCGTCGACCAGCTCGCGGATGTGGTTCGCGGCCTCGTCGACCTCCAGCAGGCGCATGTCGTCGCCGCCGGTGATCGACACGATCACGCCCTTGGCGCCGTTCAGCGACACGCCGTCGAGCAGCGGGTTGGCGATCGCCTGCTGCGCGGCCTCGATCGCGCGGTTGTCGCCCTCGGCCTCGCCGGTGCCCATCATCGCCTTGCCCATTTCCTGCATCACCGAACGGACGTCGGCGAAGTCGAGGTTGATGAGGCCGGGCATGACCATCAGGTCGGTGATGCCGCGCACGCCCTGCTGCAACACTTCGTCGGCCATTTCGAAGGCCTGCTTGAAGGTCGTGTTGGCGTTGGCGATCAGGAACAGGTTCTGGTTCGGGATGACGATCAGCGTATCGACATATTTCTGCAGTTCCTCGATCCCGGCATCGGCCGACTTCGCGCGGCGCTTGCCCTCGAACGCGAACGGACGGGTCACGACGCCGACGGTCAGGATGCCCATCTCGCGCGCCGCTTTCGCGATCACCGGGGCGGCGCCGGTGCCGGTGCCGCCGCCCATGCCGGCGGCGATGAAGCACATGTGCGCGCCCTCGAGGCTCTTCTGCACCTGCTCGATGGTTTCCTCGGCCGCGGCGCGACCGATTTCGGGACGGCTGCCGGCACCGAGCCCCTGCGTGATCTTGGCACCCAGCTGGATACGCTGCGGCGCGGACGACTGCTTCAACGCCTGCGCATCGGTGTTGGCGACGAGGAACTCGACCCCCTGCACCTCGGCACGGATCATGTTGGCGATCGCGTTGCCGCCGGCACCGCCGACCCCGATGACGGTGATACGCGGGGTCAGCTCATCCACGTCGGGTGCCAGAAATTCGATGCTCATACTCGGTCTCCCTGTCCCGGCCGGCACCGGGCACAAATTTCGAAAGGCGGTTGTGCATCAAGCCGGGGGACGATCCTAGCCCCCCACCCGGCCCGATGGTAATAAAAAGTCAATAGTTCGTGCGGAATGCGGTCATCAGACGCTGGAACAGCGCACCGGTGCTGGGGCGCGATACCATCTGTTGCGTCGGCTGCAACGCGCGCAGGTCGACCGGGTTCGACGCGGCGAACATGGCGAGGCCGGCGAGCGTCGCGAATCCCGGGCCGGAATGCGCGTCGGGCAGCGCGACCAGCCCGCGGGCGCGGCCGACGCGGACCGGACGACCCAGCGCCTGCTGCGCATAGTCGGCGATCCCCTTCAGCTCCGCGCCGCCGCCGGTCAGCACCACCTGCCGCCCGACCGGGTCCTCGAAGTTCAACCGGCGCAGTTCCTTGTTGATCTCCGCCACCAGACGGTCGAGCCGCTGGCGGATCACCGCGATCAGCTGCGCACGGGTGATGCGGGTCCCCTCCGCATCCTCGTCGACGCGGACCGGCGCGACATCGATCATGTCGTGATTGTCGCGCGGGGACATGTTGGCGGAGCCATAGAAGCATTTCAGCCGCTCGGCCTGCGCACGGTTGGTGCCGAAGGCGGAGGCGACGTCGTCGGTGATGTCGCTGGCCCCCATGGCGATCGAGGCGAGGCCGGTCAGCACGCCGTTGGCGAAGACCGAGACGTTGGTGATCCCCGCGCCGATCTCGACCAGCGCGACGCCGAGTTCGCGCTCCTCCTCCGACAGGCAGGCGAGACCGGTGGCGACCGGGGCGGCGACGATCGACTTCGTCTCCAGATGCGCCGAGCGGACGCACAGGTCGAGGTTGCGGACCGGCGAGCCTTCGGTCGCGACGACGTGGATCTCGACGCCGAGGCGGTCGGCGTGCAGGCCCTTGGGCTCCTTCACCCCGCCGAGCCCGTCGAGCGTGTAGCGCATCGGCTGCGCGTGCAGCACCATGCGCTGGCCCGGATCGATCGCGTTGCGACCGGCCTTCAGCAGCGCATCGATGTCCGACTGTTCGACGCGGTGGCCGCCCAGATCGACCTCCAGCTTGACGATGTCGGACACGAGGCCCCCGGCCGAGAAGCTGACCCACACATCCTCGATATTGAAGCCGGCGATGCGTTCGGCCTGTTCCACCGCTTCGCGCACCGCCGTCTCGGTCGCCTTCATGTCGGCGATATAGCCGCGCTTGACGCCGCGGCTCTCGCGCTGGCCGGTGCCGAGCACGGTCAGTTCGCCGCCCTCGCCCGCCTGCGCGATCATTGCCGACACCTTCGACGTGCCGATGTCGAGTGCGGTGATGATCCCTTCCGGTGCCGTCTTCGCCATGGTCCCTGCCCCCTGTTCAGTCGCCGTCGACCGGTTGCGCGGTCGCGGTGCCGTTACCCTGTTCGCTGCCGTCGTCCCCGTTGTCCGGCGTCGCATGCTTCATCCGCACGACCAGCTTGGTCGGATCGCGCAGGTCGAACCGGTCATAGCCCTTGCCCAGCAGGCCGAGCGTCCCGTCGAGCTGCGCGAACTTGACCAGTGCGCGCGCCGATTCCCGGTCGCCTTCGGGCAGGACCAGCCGCTCGCCGGTCTGGAACAGGATGTCCCAGCGGCGATTGCCGACCCAGATCGCGGCCTTCACCACCGGCTTGAGCGCCGGCGCGGCAGCCATCAGCCTGCGATAGGCCGGTTCCTTCGCATTGGCGCCGTCGCCGATCACCAGCGGCAGGCGCGGCATCCGGTTGGGCTGTACGCCGTCGAGGAGCACGCCGCCCTCGTCGATCAGCATCAGCTGACCCTTGTTCTGCCACACGGCGGCGGGATCGCGTTCGACCACGTCGACGACCAGCGTGTCGGGCAGCCGGCGCGAGACGCGGGCGTCGGCGATCCAGCCATAGTCGAGCAGCTTCTGCCGCGTGGCGTCGAGATCGACCAGCGGCATCGCGCGCGAGCGCTGGTCGAGCGCGACGGCATAGACCGAGGTGGCGTCCATCCGCTTGAGCCCGGTCACCTCGATCTGTTCGACGCGGAAGCCCGCCGCGCCGACCGCCTCGGCCGCCGCCACGCCGACCATGCCGAACAGCCCGAACCAGTTGGCGAGCGCGATGACGATCGCGCCGGCACCGGCGGTCAGGCTCCAGCCGACGATGCGCCGCGCGGTCGCGGCACCGCCGGGGAGCGCGGCCACCGCCTGATCGAGGACCGAGACGCGGACCGGGCGCTTGGCCTGGACGCGGCGCTTGGGTTTCACGGTGCGGGTCTGGACGACGCGCTTGCCGGTCTGGGTCATCGCATCGCCTCTTCCACGATCCAGCCGACGAGCTGTTCGTAGCGCATGCCGACATGCCGCGCCTGTTCGGGGACGAGGCTTAGCGGAGTCATGCCCGGCTGGGTATTGGTTTCGAGGACGAACAGCCCGTCGATGCCACGCTCGTCATCCCAGCGGAAATCGGTGCGCGACGCGCCCTTGCACCCCAGCACGCGGTGGGCGGTGACGGCATAAGCCATGCATGCCTGCGCGATGTCGTCGGGAATGTCGGCGGGGCAGACATGTTCGGTCAGGCCGTCGGTATATTTGCTGTCGTAATCGTAGAAGCCGCTCTTGGGCTTGAGTTCGGTGACGCCCAGCGCGCGATCGCCAAGGACCGCGGTGGTCAGTTCGCGCCCGCGGATGAACGGTTCGGCGAGGAGTTCGTCGAATTCCTGCCACGGGCCTTTCGAGCCCTGCGCGATCGGGTTGCCGTAGTTGCTGTCGTCGGTGACGATCGCGACGCCGACCGAAGAGCCTTCGCTCACCGGTTTCAGGACATAGGGGCGCGGCAAGGGATCGCGTTCGAACAGTTCCTGCGTCTTCACGATGCGACCGCCGGGCATCGGCACACCGGCGGGGACGAGCGCGTGCTTGGTCAGCACCTTGTCGATCGCGATGACCGAGGTGGCGAGGCCGCTATGGGTGTAGCGCAGCCCCATCAGGTCCATCATGCCCTGCACCGTGCCATCCTCGCCGGGCGAGCCATGCAGCGCGTTGAAGACGAGGTCGGGCTTCGCCTCGGTCAGCCGCGCGGCGATGTTGCGGTCCATGTCGATGCGGGTGACGCGGTGGCCGAGCGATTCCAGCGCGGTCGCGACGCCGGCGCCCGACATGAGCGAGACTTCGCGTTCCGACGACCAGCCGCCCATCAGGACGACGATGTGGAGGAGGTCGGTCACGCGGTCGGTTCCTTCGTTGTTACACTATACCCGTTTGCTTCGAGCGCAGGGTCGAGCCTGTCGAGACCCGAAGTCGAGAAGGCGGCGGTTATTGCACGCGCGTTCTCGACGGGCGCTTCTCGACTACGCTCGAAGCTGCTCGAACCGAACGGGGAGGTTGGGGACAGGTTGGTCACGGCACCCCCACGCGCTGAACTTCCCATTCGAGCGTTACGCCCGATGCCGCCAAAACCTTCGCGCGCACCTCTTCCCCCAGCGCCTCGATATCGGCGCTGGTGGCGTCGCCGGTGTTCAGCAGGAAATTGCAGTGTTTCTCCGACACCTGCGCGTCGCCCCGGCGCAGCCCGCGGCAACCGGCGGCGTCGACCAGTGCCCATGCCTTGTGGCCGTCGGGATTCTTGAAGGTCGATCCGCCGGTCTTCGAGCGCAACGGCTGCGAAGCTTCGCGTGCCGACGCGATGCGGTCCATTTCGGCCTGGATGACCGACGGTTCGCCCTGCTCGCCGCGAAACGTGGCGGAGACGACGATCGCGCCGTCGGGCAGGTCGCTGTGGCGGTAGCGATAGTTCAGCTCGGCGCACGACAGCGTCACCGGCGTCCCGTCGCGCAGCAGGACTTCCGCCGCGACCAGTATGTCCGCCACCTCGCGGCCATAGGCGCCGCCGTTCATCCGCACGAAGCCGCCGACCGTGCCGGGGATCGAGCGCAGGAACTCGACGCCGGCAATCCCCGCATCGCGCGCGCTCGACGATACGAGGATACCGCTCGCCCCGCCGCCACAGGTCAGGGTCAGGCCGTCGGCGGATACCTTCGCGAAGGGCTTGCCGAGGCGGACGACCACGCCCGGCACGCCGCCGTCGCGGACGATCAGGTTCGAGCCCAGCCCCAGCCCCATCACCGGCGCGTTCCCGTCGAGCGCGCGCAGGAAGTCGGAGAGGTCGTCGGCATCGGCCGGTTCGAACAGCCATTCGGCGTTACCGCCCGCCTTGAACCAGACGAGCGGGGCGAGCGGGGCGTTCGGGGTCAGCCGGCCACGGACCGGCGGCATCGTCATTTTCCTGCGCCCCAGAAGCGCGCCCACGCGGTCCACGCCTCTGCCTGCGCATCGGCGATCTGCTTGCCCACCTCGGTCATGTCGCGCGTTTCGGCGGTGTCGAGCAGCTTTCTGGCCGCGTCGAGCTGCGCCTGCTGCGCGCGCAGGATTTCGCGCTGCATCTCGATCGCCGTGGAGAACCAGTCGCTCATGCCAGCTTCGCTCCGATCGCAGCCGGCAGGCCGGCGGCGATCTTCGTGATGTCGCCCGCGCCCAGACAGACGATCAGGTCGCCGTCCTGTCCATCCGCCGCCAGCGCGGTCGCCAGCGCGTCCTTGTCGGCCGCGACCTGTGCCGAGCGGTGGCCGCGCAGGCGGATGCCGTCGACCAGCGCCTCGGCGCTCACCCCCTCGACCGGGGTCTCGCCCGCGGCATAGACGGGCAGGACATGGACCGCATCGGCATCGTTGAACGCCTGTGCGAACTCGTCCATCAGCGCGCCCAGTCGCGAATAGCGGTGCGGCTGGACCACGGCGATCACGCGGCCGCCGGTAGCCTCGCGCGCAGCGGAGAGGACGGCGCGGATCTCGACCGGGTGATGGCCGTAATCGTCGATCACGGTCATGCCCGCGACATCGCCCACGCGGGTGAAACGGCGCTTGACCCCGCCGAACTTGGCGAACCCCTGCGCGATCGTCGCGTCGTCCAGCCCCAGCTCGACCGCGACGGCGATCGCCGCCAGCGCGTTCTGGACATTGTGGCGGCCGGCCATCGGCAGGTGGATGCCGGCGATGGTGCGGGCATTGCCGTCGCGATCGCGGACCACGCAGTCGAAGCGATTGCCGTCGCGACCCGCCGTCACCTCGACCCCGCGAATGTCGGACTGGGCGGAAAAGCCGTAGGTCACGATGCGCCGGTCGCGGATGCGCGGGATCAGCGCCTGCACCTCCGGGTGATCGAGGCACAGGATCGCGGCACCGTAGAACGGCACGTTCTCGATGAATTCGACATAGGCGTCCTTCGCCCGGTCGAAGCTGCCATAATGGTCGAGATGTTCGGGATCGATGTTGGTGACGACCGCATAGGTGCCGTCGAGGCGCAGGAAGCTGCCGTCGCTCTCGTCGGCCTCGACCACCATCCAGTCGGACGCGCCGAGCCGCGCGTTCGAACCATAGCTGTTGATGATGCCGCCGTTGATGACGGTCGGATCGACCCCGCCGGCATCGAGCAGCGCGGCGATCAGCGAGGTCGTGGTCGTCTTGCCATGGGTGCCCGCGACCGCGACGGTCGATTTGAGGCGCATGAGTTCGGCGAGCATCTCCGCACGGCGCACCACCGGGATGCGCTTCGCCAGCGCATGGTCGCGTTCGGGGTTGCCGGGCTTGATCGCGGTCGAGGTGACGACGACCGCCACACCCTCCACATTCTCCGCCTTGTGGCCGATATGCACGTCGATGCCGCGCGCGCGCAGGCCGTCGACGACATAGCCCTCGGCCACGTCCGATCCCTGAACCTTGTAGCCGAGATTGTGCATCACCTCGGCAATGCCCGACATGCCGATGCCGCCGATGCCGACGAAATGGATCGTGCCGATATCGGTCGCGACACCCTTCACGCAAATACTTCCTTCTGCCGTTTGACGGGGGCGACCTTGCCCACCTTCGCCCTGGGTGCGTCGATGCTTTCGACCAGATCGGCGAGGTCGCGCACCGCGAACGGCCGGCCGCAGCTGCGCGCGCGGGCGGCGGCATTGGCGAGCGCTGCCGGGTCGAGGCCGAGCTTCTGGATCTGCTTGGCCAGTTCGGGCGCGGCGAACTGCGCCTGCGGGATCGAACGCCCGCCGCCGGCGGCCACGATCTCGCGGCAGTTCGCGGTCTGGTGATCGTCGGTGGCCGAGGGCAGCGGCACGAGGATCGCGGGACGACCGGCGGCGGTCAACTCGGCGATGGTCGAGGCACCGGCACGGGCGATGACGACATGGCTCCATGCCAGCCGGTCGGGCAGGTCGGGCAGATAGGTCGCGATCTCCGCCGGAATGCCGTGTTCGGCATATTTGGCGCGCACAGCGTCAATATCCTCGATCCGCGCCTGATGCGTCACCTGCATCCGGCGGCGGAAGGCGACGGGCAGCAGCGCGAGGCCGTCGGGCACGACCTGGCTGAGGATGCTCGCCCCCTGGCTGCCGCCGGTCACCAGCACGCGGAACAGGCCGTCCTCGTCCAGCGCGGGATAAGGCCGTTCGCGGAGCGCAAGGACGCTCTCGCGCACCGGGTTGCCGACCAGATGCGTCTTGGGGACGTGCTTGTCCTTCAGCCGGTCGACGCGTTCGTAGCTGGTGGCGATGGCGTGGACGCTGCCCGCGACCAGCCGGTTGACCCGGCCGAGCACGGCGTTCTGTTCGTGGATGATCGTCGGCACCTTCTGCGCAAAGGCCGCCAGCAGCGCCGGGAGCGCGGGATAGCCGCCGAAGCCGATCACGGCTGCGGGGCGGAACGTCTTGTAGAGTTCGATCGCCATCGACCGGCCGGCCAGCATCTGTCGCCCGGCCTTCATCCAGCCGATCGGCCCGCCGCTCAGGCGCCCGGCGGGCAGGACATGGGTCTGCACGCCGTCGAACAGGTCGGGAAAGCGCACGCCGCGCTCGTCGCTGACCAGTGCGACGCGGTGCCCGCGTCGGGTCAGTTCGGTCGCCAGCGCCGCGGCGGGGACCATATGCCCCCCGGTGCCCCCGGCGGCGAGGACATAGTGCTTGCTCATTTCGCTGCGCTCCAGCGCTGTGGGCCGTAAGGTGAGCGGCTCAGATACGGGTTCCGGCGGGTGAAAGCGAGCAGCAGTCCCATGCCGATCGACAGCGCGATCATCGAAGACCCGCCGTACGAGATGAACGGCAGCGTCATTCCCTTCGACGGGGCGATGCCGACATTGACCGCCATGTTGATGAGCGCCTGCGCGCCGAACTGCAGCGCCAGGCCTGCGGCGGCGAGCAGCTTGAACGCATCCTCCTCGTCCAGCAGGCGGACGAAGACGCGCACGACGATGGCGAGGAAGATCAGCGCGATGATGGCGCAGGCGATCAGGCCGAACTCTTCGCCGACGACCGCGAAGATATAGTCGGTATGCGCCTCGGGCAGCTTGAACTTGACGCGACCGCCGCCGGGGCCGGTGCCGACCACCCCGCCCGCCGTCAGCACGGCATGGGCCATGTCGACCTGATAGCTGTCGGTCGCGGCGCTGGCGGGATCGGGGAACAGGAAGCCGTCGATGCGGACGCGCGCGGTGCCGTAGAAGGTGTAGGCGGCGGCGATCAGCCCGACGCCCGCAGCACCGAGGATCGCCATCGTGCGCACCGGGATGCCCGCGATCACCAGCAGCGCCGCCCATACGCCGCAGAAGATCACCGTCTGCCCGAAATCGGGCTGGAGCATCAGGCAGCCGGCGATGACCGCGGTCAGCGCGCCGGTGACCCACAGCATCGGCAGCTGCGGGTCCTTCGCGCGCAGCGACAGCAGCCAAGCGGTCGTGACGATGAACATCGGCTTGAGGAACTCGGACGGCTGGAACTGGCCGACGCCGAGGTTGATCCAGCGCCGCGCGCCGTTCGCCTCCACGCCGACGAACGGGGTCACCATCAGCGCGAGGAGCAGCACCGCGGCGCCGAGCAGGCACAGCCGCCGCGCGAGCGTGACCGGCAGCATCGAGACGACGATCATCACCGGGAAGGACAAGGCGATCCACCCCGCCTGTCGCCAGAAATACATCATCGGCGGCACGGTGACGTCGCCACCCGAATAACGCACCGCCGAGGCAGGCGATGCGGCTGCGACCGCGACAAGGCCGATCGCGATCAGCACCATCGCGATCAGCAGCAGCACCCGGTCGACCTCGCGGAACCACGCGCCGACCGGTGAGCGCGCGCTGCGACCCTGCAGCGTCTCCACCCGTTGCCGCAGCGCCCGGACGTCGCGCCCGCGTACCGTATCGGTCATTGCAATGCCCCCACCGCCGCCGCGAAGGCGCGTCCCCGCGCTTCGAAATCGCTGAACTGATCGAACGACGCACAGGCCGGCGACAGCAATACGGTATCGCCCGGCTGCGCGGCTGTCGCGGCCATTTTTACGGCGTCGTCCAATGTGTTGGCGATGGTGACCGGCAGGTCGGGTGCCAGCAGCCCGGCGAAGCGTTCGGCGGCGGTGCCGATGGTATAGGCGTGGACGACGTTGCCGAAGCCGGGACGGCAGGCATCGAGGTCGTCGGACTTGGCGAGGCCGCCGACGATCCAGTGGATGCGCTTGAACGCGTTGAGCGCAGGCGCGGTCGAATCGGGGTTCGTCGCCTTGCTGTCGTCGATCCAGGCGACGCCGTTCACGTCGGCGACGTGCGCCATGCGGTGCGGGAGGGCACGGTAGCTTTGCAGCCCGGCGCGGATGGTATCGGCGGACAGGCCGAGGGCTTCGCAGACGGCGATGGCGGCCAGCGCGTTCTGGGCATTGTGCGGACCGGCGAGCGCGGGGCCATGAGCGGGGGCGTCGGCGGGCACGGCGATGCGGATCGCGTGCGGCAGGGTGTCGGCGATGGCGGTCGAAGCCGCGTCGCCGGTGCCGACGATCGCGATGCGACCGGGCGACTGCATCGCGAACAGGCGGGCCTTCGACGCGGCATAGGCGTCGAACCCCGCATAACGGTCGAGATGGTCGGGGGTGACGTTGAGCAGCACAGCGACGTCGCAGTCGAGGCTGCGGGTCAGGTCGATCTGGTAGCTCGACAGTTCGAGGACATAGACGCCGCCCGCCGGCAGCGGGTCCTGCGCGAGGATTGGCAGGCCGATATTGCCGCCCATCCGCGTCGGCACGCCGGCCTGTTCGAGGATGTGGTGGATCAGCGCGGTGGTGGTCGACTTGCCGTTGGTGCCGGTGATGCCGACGACCCTGTGCGGGGGCAGGTCGGCGCGCGCCTGCGCGAAGAGTTCGATGTCGCCGATGATCGGCGCGTCGCCGGCGTGCTGGGCGATCGGGTGGCGGTTCAGTGGAACGCCCGGCGACACGACCACGCCATCGAAGCCGGTGAGGTCGATCGAGAGCGGATCGGCCAGGATCAAATCCTCCCCGGCACGGGGAGGGGGACCGTCCGCGGGACGGTGGAGGGGGGTGGCCACGGACGGGGTCGCTTGCGGCACTCCCCCTCCACCAGCCTGCGGCTGCTCCCCCTCCCCGCGAGCGCGGAGGATTTGGTGGCGCTTCGCCTCGTCACCGTCCCACGCCACGACCCGCGCACCACCGGCAAGCAGCGCGCGCACCGTCGCCGCGCCGGAACGGGCGAGCCCCAGCACCGCGAACCGCTTCCCCGCCCAGGCGGCAGCGACAATCACCGCAGCTTCAGCGTCGAGAGGCCGGCCAGCGCCAGCACGAAGGCGATGATCCAGAAGCGGATCACGACCGTCGCCTCGGCCCAGCCGAGCTGTTCGAAATGATGGTGGATCGGGGCCATGCGGAAGATGCGCTTGCCGGTGCGCTTGTACCAGAACACCTGGATGATGACGCTCAGCGCCTCGACGACGAACAGCCCGCCGATGATCGCCAGCACGATTTCATGATGCGACGACACCGCGATCGCGCCCAGCGCGCCGCCCAGCGCAAGGCTGCCGGTATCGCCCATGAACACCGCCGCCGGGGGCGCATTGTACCACAGGAACGCCAGCCCGGCGCCGACGATCGCGCCGCAGAACAGCGCGAGGTCGCCCGCGCCCAGCACGTGCGGAATGCCGAGATACGCCGCGAATTTCGCGTTGCCGACCATATAGACGATCAGCATCAGCGCGACCGACGCGATGATGACCGGCATCGTCGCCAGCCCGTCGAGCCCGTCGGTCAGGTTCACCGCATTGCCGAACGACACGATCGTGAACGCGGCGAAGACGATGTAGAACGGCCCGAGATCGATCGCGACGCCCGAGAAGAACGGCACGTACAGCATCGTGCCGGTCTGGCGGATGATGATCCAGCTGGCGATGCCGGCGATCAGGAATTCGAGCAGCAGCCGCACCCGGCCGGAAACGCCGGCGGTGCTGGCCTTTCGCACCTTGTCGTAATCGTCGAGGAAGCCAATCGCCGCAAACCCCAGCGTCACGAACAGGCAGGCCCAGACGAACGGGTTGGCGAGGTCCATCCACAGCAGCACAGACGTGGCGAGCGACGTCAGGATCATCAGCCCGCCCATGGTCGGCGTGCCGCGCTTGGCGAGGTGGGTCTGCGGCCCGTCGACGCGGATCGGCTGCCCCTTGCCCTGTCGCACGCGCAGCCAGCCAATGAAGCGCGGGCCGATGATGAGCCCCAGGAACAGCGCCGTCGCCGTCGCCGCGCCGGTGCGGAACGACAGGTAGCGAAAGAGGTTCAGCACCCCGGGAAAGCCGAGATATTCGGCGAGTTCGTACAACATCAGTCCTGGCCCCACAGGTCGGCGACGACCCGCGCCAGCCCCACCCCGTTCGATCCCTTTACGAGTACCGCATCGCCCGGCGCGATCAGGGTCGCAAGGACCTGCGCGGCGGCGGCGGCGTCGGGCACATGGACGGTTTCGATGCGGCCCTCAAGCGCCTTGGCGAGCGGAAGCATCCCCGCCCCCACCAGTACGGCGCGCGAAACGCCCGCTTCGTCGATCGGGACCGCCAGCGCGGCGTGATAGGCGTCGGACGACTCGCCCAGCTCGCGCATCTCGCCCAGCACCGCGATGCGGCGATCGGCGCGTTCGGCGGCCAGCACCTTCAGCGTCGCGCGCATCGATGCCGGGTTGGCGTTGTAGCTTTCGTCGATCAGCAGCGCGTCGCCGCCGCCCAGCCGAACCTGCCGCCGCGCGCCCCGTCCGGCCAGACCGGCGAGATCGGCGAGCGCGAGGCCGGCGACGCCCAGGTCGCCGCCGATCGCATCGACCGCCGCCATCACCGCCAGCGAATTGGCGACCCAGTGTTCGCCCGGCGGGGCGAGGGTATAGCTGACCTCGCGCGCGCCCAGCCGCGCGGTGACGAAGCTGTCGCCGCCCGACAGGCGGACATGTTCGATCGCGCGGACATCGGCCCCCTCACGCAGGCCGAAGGTGACGATGCGGGCGGCATGCGGACGCGCGGCGGCGATCAGCGTGTCGCGATGCGGGCTGTCGAACGGGACGATCGCGATGCCGCCGTCGACCAGCCCTTCGAAGATCTCGCCCTTGGCGCGGGCGATCGCATCCTCGCCGGTGAAGAATTCGGTGTGGGCGGGGGCGATGGTGGTGACGATCGCGACTTCGGGGCGGACCAGCCGGGTCAGCTTCGACAGCTCGCCCGCATGGTTCATGCCCATTTCGAACACCGCCGCCTGCGTGTCCGCCGGCATGCGGGCGAGGCTCAGCGGCACGCCGGTATGGTTGTTGTAACTCTTGACCGAACGATGCGCGGCCCCATGGGTAATCCGGTCGAGCGCGGCGAACAGCGCTTCCTTGGTTCCCGTCTTGCCGACCGATCCGGTCACACCGATGATCCGCGACGCGGTGCGCGCGCGCGATGCGGTGGCGAGCAGGTTCAATGCCGTGGTGGTGTCGTCGACCAGTACGTGCGGGCCATCGACGGCACGCGACACGATCGCCCCCGCCGCCCCTTGCGCGAACGCCTGTGCCGCGAACCGATGACCATCGGTCGCCTCGCCCGACAGCGCGACGAACAGGTCGCCCTGCCCCACTTCGCGGCTGTCGAACGCCACGCCGCTGGCGGTGAAGTCTGCGGAAGCGACGCCCCCGGTCGCGGCAGCGATCGCAGCCGAGGTCCAGAGCGGCCCGTCAGCCCGCACAGTCACGCGCCACCTGCACGTCGTCGAACGGCAGGATCATGTCGCCGACGATCTGCCCCTGTTCATGGCCCTTGCCCGCGATCAGCACGATGTCGCCCGGCTGCGCCATGTCGCAGGCGGCACGGATCGCGGCGCGGCGGTCGCCGATCTCGGTCGCGTTCGGGGCACCGGCCAACACCTGTGCGCGGATCTGCGCGGCGTCTTCGGTACGGGGATTGTCGTCGGTGATGATCGCCACGTCGGCCCGTGCCGCGACGACTTCGCCCATCGGTGCGCGCTTGCCGTTGTCGCGGTCGCCGCCCGCGCCGAATACGACGATCAGCCGCCCCTCCGCATGCGGGCGCAGCGCGGCGATGGCCGCCTCCAGCGCGTCGGGGGTATGGGCATAGTCGACATAGACCGGCGCGCCGTTCGGCAGGATCACCGCGCGCTCCAGCCGCCCGCGCACCGGCTGCAACCGGGCCAGCCCCGCCAGCGTCGCCGCCAGCGTGCCGCCGGTCGCCAGCACGAGGCCGGCGGCGGTCAGCGCGTTGGCCGCCTGATACGCGCCGATCAGCGGCAACTGCACCTTGTGCGTCGTACCCTCCGCCTCGATCGTCAGCGCCTGTCCCAGCAGGCTGGGGTCGCGGCCGACCAGTTTCAGCGTCTCGCCATGTTCGCCGACGGTGATGAGCGCGTTGCCGCGCACCCGTGCCAGATCCATCACGCGGTCGGCATGCGGATCGTCAATCCAGACCACCGCGGTGCCGTCATCGGCCAGCACTTCGGAAAACAGGCGCAGCTTGGCGGTCAGATAGGTCGCCATGTCGCCATGATAGTCGAGGTGATCGCGGCTGAGATTGGTGAACGCCGCCGCGCGCACCGGCAGCCCTTCGGTGCGGTATTGCGACAGGCCGTGGCTCGACGCCTCGAACGCGACATGCGTCACGCCCTCGCGCGCCAGCCCCGCGACGTTCGACAGGAAGGTGACGATGTCGGGCGTGGTCAGCCCGGTCGTGACGCGTTCGTCGGCGGTGGTGACGCCCAGCGTGCCGATCGACGCGGCGTGATGGCCCTGCATCCGCCACAATTGCCGGACCATCTCGACGGTGCTGGTCTTGCCGTTGGTGCCGGTCACCGCGATGCAGGTCGGCGGGAACGGCGCGAAGAAGGCGGCGGCGGCGCGGGCAAAGGCTTCGCGCGGATCGCCCGCGGCGATGTGTACCGCGCCTTCGACCACCGCTTCGGGCCGGGCGACGACGGCGATCGCCCCGGCGGCGATGGCGGCGGGAATGAAGTCCTCGCCATTCACCCGGGCACCTTCGAACGCGCCGAAGATCGTGCCCGGTGCGACCTTGCGATGATCGATCGCGAAGCCGGTCACCGTCTGCGGTTCGTCGCCGCCCGTGATCGTCCCTAATTTCATTCCACGTTCGCCAGCTTCTTCGCATCACCCGGCGCGTGCCACAGCAGCCCGCGCAATCCGGCGATGTCGATATCGGCATTGGCGTCGGGAATCACCCCCAAGAGCGGCCCGGTGCGCGAAATCACCCGGCTGACCACCGGCGCGGCGGTCCATGCGGCGGTGGTGAAGCCGAAGGTTTCCTTCGTACCCCTGGGGCTGTCGAGCATCGCGATCACGACATAGCGCGGGCGATCCATCGGGAACACGGCGGCGAAGGTCGAGACATTGACCTTCTTCGAATAGCCGCCGCCCGCGCCGACCGTCTCGGCGGTGCCGGTCTTGCCGCCGACGCGAAAGCCCGGCGCCTCGGCCTTGCGGCCGGTACCGTCGGTGACGATCAGGCGCAGCAGCCCGCGCATCTTGGCGCTGGTGGCTTCCGAAAACACCCGGCTGCCCGCCGGCGCCTGACCGGGCTTCAGCTTCAGCATGGTGGCCGGCCGCCAGATGCCGCCATTGACCAAAGCGGCATAGGCGCTGGCAAGGTGCAGCGGGGTGACGGCGATGCCGTGGCCGTAGGCGGTGGTCATCGTCGTGGTCCGACCCCAGTAATGCGGCCAGATGGTGCGCGATTTTTCCAGCTCGATATCGGGCGCGCTGTCGAAATGCAGCGCGCGGAACAGCTTTTCCATGCGCGCCTGCCCCATTTCGTCGGCGATGCGCGCAGTGGCGATGTTCGACGAATGGACCAGCGTCTCGGGGATGTTCAGCCAGCGCTTCTGCGCATGGTCGTCGCGGATGCGGAAGCCGCCGACGGCCAGCGGCTGCGTGGCGTCATAGCGCTTCGACAGCGACGGGGTGACGCCGGTGTCGAGCGCGGCGGCCATGGTCAGCGGCTTGAACGCCGAGCCCAGCTCGTACACACCCTGCGTCACCGTGTTCATCTGGCCGGTATTCGCGGTCACTTGGTTCGGGTTGAACGTCGGCAGCGAGGTCATGGCGATCACCTCGCCGGTGTCGCTGTCCAGCACGATGCCGCCGGCGCCGCGCGCCTGGAACACCGCCATCGCATTGGCGAGTTCGCTTTCCAGCGCCGCCTGTACGCGCAGGTCGAGGCTGAGCGCGACCGGGCGGCCCCGCTCGGCCGGGTCGATCAGCCGGCCGTTGAGATATTTCTCCATGCCGCGCACGCCGCGCCCGTCCATGTCGAGATAGCCCAGCGCATGTGCCGCCATCGCGCTCTGCGGATACAGCCGCTCGGGTTCGCGGCCGAGCGCGATGCCCGGCTCACCCAGCGCGTTCACCGCCTGCACCAGTTCGGGCAGCGCGCGGCGGCGCAGATAGACGAAGCCACGATCGAGGTTCAGCTGCGCATAATAATAGGCTGCGTCGTGATCGGGCATCAGCGCGGCAAGCTGCTGCGCGAGTTGCCGCTTGTCGCCGATCACCTTGTCCGGGCGCACCGCGATCGACCATGCGTCGATGGTGCGCGCCAGCGGTGCGCCGTTGCGATCGACCAGATCGCCGCGCAGCGGCACCAGCGCCGCCTCCGCCGCGATCGCCGAGCGCGGCTCGGCCGCGACCGCCAGCAGCATCAGCCGCGCGAGGACCACCGTGACACCCGCCGCGAACAGCAGCATCAGCACCATCAACCGGTAATGGGCGATGTTGACCAGCGTATGCCGGGCGCCATCGGCACGTTGCTGGTTGAGGGGGGGCGCCACGACGACGATCACGGCCGCGCGGCTTCCCTGCGCGCCGAACGCGCGAGGTCGGCCATCGTCGCGTCGCTCAGCAGCGTGCGGTCAAGCATCGCCACGGCGCGCGCCTTGGCCGGCACGATCGCGGCGGTGCGCACCGCGCCGACCGGCTTCACGGCGGGCTGGCGCTGCTCCACCTTGCCCGGGGCGGCGGCGGGTGCGGGAGTCACGGCAGCGGCGGCGAGCGTGGGTTCGGGCATCGCCGCCATTTCCATCGGCGCGGCGGGCACGACATAGGCGAGCGCGAGATTGCCGCCCTCGGTCCGGCCGGGCAGCGACGCCAACTGATGTTCGCCGCCGACATATTGTTCGGCCCGCGGCGCGGCGAGCGACAGGACGTCGCCGTTCCAGCGCTCGAGCTGCGCCATGTTCGCGCGGGTATCGAATTCGGTTTCCAGCGCGCGGATATCCTTGCGCGCCTGCACGATCGAGCGTTCGACCGCCTCGACCCGGCCCCGTTCCGCCGCCCCTTGCGAGATGACGAGGTAGAAGGCCGGCGCCATCACGCCGACCGCCACCAACTTACCCAGGGTCCCGAACCCGAACGTCCCCATCACATCGCACTCCCGTTCGAACGCCACGGCGCCGCAGCCGTGCGAAGCCCCACGCGCAACGTCGCCGAACGCGCGCGCGGATTGACCGATACTTCTTCGTCACCCGGCCGCACCGCCTTGGCGATGTCGGCAAAGCTCGGCGCAGGCCCCTGCGCCACGACCGGGCGGTGGCGCGACCCGGCGGGCATCGCCCCGCCGCGCTCGCGCAGAAACCGCTTCACGATCCGGTCCTCGAGGCTGTGGAAGCTGACCACCGACAACCGCCCGCCCGGGCGCAACACCCGCTCCGCCGAGTCGAGCCCGGCGGTCAGCTCGCCCAGTTCGTCGTTCAGGTGGATGCGAATCGCCTGGAACGCGCGGGTCGCCGGGTCCTTCTTCTCGTGCGGACGATGGCCTAGCGCGCGGCGGACGACCGCGGCCAGTTCGCCGGTACGCGACAGCGGCCGCGCGCCGACGATGAAGTTCGCGACGCGGCGATGGCGCGGCTCCTCGCCATAGCGGTCGAGCACGTCGGAAATCTCGGCCTCTTCGGCGGTGTTGAGCCATTCGGCGGCGGTCAGCCCCTCGCGGCTCATCCGCATGTCGAGCGGGCCGTCATATTGAAAGGAAAAGCCGCGATCGGCCTGATCGAGCTGCATCGACGACACGCCGATATCCATGATGACGCCGTCGACCGCGTCAATGCCGCGCGCCGCCAGTTCGCCCGCCATCGCCGAAAACGGCGCACGGACCAGCGTCAACCGGTCGCCGGCTTCGGCGAGCAGCGGCGCGGCGGCCTCGTGCGCGGTCGGATCGCGATCGAACGCGACGACGTTCGCACCGGCGGCGAGCATCGCGCGGGTATAGCCGCCCGCGCCGAAGGTCGCGTCTACATGACATTCGCCCGGCCGGATCGCCAGCGCGGCGACCGCTTCGGTCATCAGGACGGGGATGTGCGGGGCGGCGGTCATTGCAGCCCCTTTTCTTCCATCAGGAACTCGCACAGCTCGCGCGTGTCGGCGTCGATCTCCAGATCGGCGATCAGCGTGAACGGGTCCCAGATGTTGAAGGTGTCGCCGCGCCCGTGGAAGAACGCCCATTTGTCGATCTTCGCCCGGCGGCGATAGAAGGTCGGCAGCACGAAGCGGCCGGCGCTGTCGAACGGCGCGGTTTCGAGGTTGCCGAACGCCTTGCCCGCGACGTTATAGTCGGTGTCGGCATCCTCGTCGCTGCCCTGCGGACGGCGCGAATACAGCAGCCGGGGCCATGCGGCGTCGAAGGCGCTGAGGCAGACATGCTTGCCGTGACGCTTGAGCAGCAGTTCGCGGGAGTCGGCGTTCTTCTCCAGCACCGAGCGCAGCTTGGCAGGCACCGCGACGCGACCCTTCGCGTCGACCGCCTGTAGCCCGTAGCTCAGGTAGAGTTCCCTCTCCAACACAGCCCCTGTTCGGTCACGCAGGAGAAGCGTCGCCCGCCGGCAAATACGCGCCGGGCGGTGTGATTTCGACGATCCCAGGACCTGCCCCCTGTGACGTCCAAGGCGTACCAAAACACAACATGGGTCACAATGGGAGAAGTTGGGTGAGAGTGGGAAAATCACCCACTGGAACGTCGCTTTGTGGGATGTACGTTGTTTGTTCGCCAACCTTCCGCGTCGGATTTTTGGTACGGGGATGGGAACGCCCGCTACCGGGGTGGGTGCGGGCGGTAGCGAGTGGGTTTGGGGGGCGGACCGCGCGAATCTCGCTGCGTCACCTGTCAGGCAAGGGGTACGCCAAACCGTCACCCCGGCGAAGGCCGGGGTCTCTCACGGCGAACAGACCGCGCTGTTACCGGGAGACCCCGACCTTCGCCGGGGTGACGCTTGTCGCCATGTGGTCCGTCGGAAGTTTCAGGCTATCGGAACGATGGCGCTCAGCGCGCTTCCGGCACTACCGCGTTGGCGCCCGGCGCGGCGCCGGGGGAGATGCCGAGCTCGGCCAGCGGTTCGTCGGGATTGCCCGGTGCGGCCAGATTCGCCAGCGCGACATTGGCCTGTTCCTCGACCGTCGCGACATCCTCGCCGATCGGGGCCTCGTCGATCGCCGAGCGGAACAATGCGCTTGCCAGCACGATCAGCAGCACGACCAGCACCAGTCCGGTCGCACCGACGCGCAAACGTTGCAGAAGCTGGGATTGATCGGAGCGCGGCACCATCAAGGGCGGTGTTACGCGCAAGTCGCCCCGCTGTCGACCGCCAACCCCTTCGCCGCCAGCCATGCCGGATCGTAGAGCGTCGAGAGGTAGCGGAAGCCGGTATCGCACAGGATCGTCGCCACGCGGCTGCCCGGTCCCAGCTGCCGCGCGAGCAGCACCGCGCCCGCGACGTTGATGCCCGACGACAGGCCGAGGCACAGCCCCTCCTCCGCCAGCAGCCGGCGGACCCAGACCATGCCTTCCTCGTCCGACACGCGGAACTGGGTGTCGACCGGCGCACCTTCCAGATTGGCGGTGATCCGCCCCTGCCCGATCCCCTCGGCGACCGAGGTGCCTTCGGACCGCAACTCGCCATGAGCATAATAGTCGTACAGCGCCGCACCATGCGGGTCGGTCAGCGCGATGGTGACCGATTCGTCCTTTTCCTTGAGGCCGAGGCCGACGCCGGCCAGCGTGCCCCCGGTGCCGGCCGCACAGGTGAAGCCGTCGATCCGCCCGCCCATCTGCTCCCAGATTTCGGGGCCGGTGCCGACGATATGCGCGCGGCGGTTGGCGATGTTGTCGAACTGGTTCGCCCAGATCGCGTTCGGCGTCTCCTCGGCGATGCGGCGGCTGGTGTGGACGAAATGGCCGGGGTTCGAATAGGGCGCGGCAGGGACCAGCACCAGTTCGGCGCCCAGCGCGCGCAGCGTGTCCATCTTCTCGCGGCTCTGCGTCTCGGGCATGACGATGATCGTCTTGTACCCCTTGGCATTGGCGACGAGCGCGAGGCCGATGCCGGTATTGCCCGCCGTCCCCTCGACGATCGTCCCGCCGGGCCGGATCAGCCCCCGCGCCTCGGCATCCTCGACGATGAACAGCGCGGCGCGGTCCTTCACGCTGGCGCCGGGATTGGCGAACTCGCACTTGGCGAAGATCTCCGCCCCGGCCGCCTCGCTCGGCCCCTTCAGGCGGACGAGCGGGGTGTTGCCGATCAGGGCGAGCGTATCGGGAGCGGTGTGCATGTCGATCAGATGGCCCGCCGCGCCCGCCGGGGCAAGCGCGGCGAGCGGTAGAATGGATTGGCGGGCGGCAAAGATGGCTATGCGCTACCCCGCCAGCGCATCCACCAGCGCCTTCACCTTCGCCTGGCGCCATTGCGGCAACGGCGCGACCAGCCAATAGCCCAGCCGCCCGGACTTCGGATCGCCGACCACCGCGACGCGGTCTGCCGCAATGTCGTCGCGGGCCAGCAGTTCGGGGACGGTCGCACGGCCGAGGCCGGCCGCCGCCGCGTCGATCGCCAGCCCGGCATCCGCCACGCGGACCAGCGCGCTGGCATCCTCGGGCGAGCAGCCGGGCCAGCCGATACGGGTGTCGGCACCGCCGCCCGCCCGTTCGATCGTGACCATGCCGTCCGACTCGAGCGCCTCGCCCTCATGCGCGCCCGGTCCCTCGCCCCAGCGGATCGCGAGGTCGAGATTGGCTTCGGTGAAGTCGAGCGCATCGTCCGCCGCGACCAGCGCGAAGCGCAGCTCGGCATCGGCCGCGGCGATGCGCGACAGGCGCGGCAGCAGCCATTTCTGCGTCAGGTCGCGCGGCGCGGCGATGGTCAGCGACTTGGAAGACTGGCCCGCCTGCATCGCGCGGACCGCTTCCTCGAACTGCAGGAACCCGCCGCGCAACGCGACCAGCCCCGCCTCCCCCTCCGGCGTCAGTTCGAGGCCGCGGGTCGTGCGGCGGAACAGGACGACGCCCAGCGTGTCCTCCAGCGCGCGGACCTGCTGCCCGACCGCCGCCGGGGTCACCGCCAGTTCGTCGGCCGCACGGGTGAACGACAGGTGCCGCGCGGCGGCGTCGAGCACGCGCAGGCCGTTCAGCGGCAGGTGCGTCCGCTTCATGCGCCCACCGCCGGCGCCAGCAGCGCGAAGCGGGGGATGGCGACGTCGAAGGTCGCGCCGTCGTCGGCCAGCATGTGATAGCTGCCCTGCATCGCGCCGGTGGGGGTCGAGAGCGGACAGCCCGAGACATAGTCGAAGCTGCCGTCCGGTTCGATCACGGGCAGTTCGCCGATCACGCCTTCGCCCTCCACGCTGTGCCGTTCGCCGCGCCCGTCGGTGATGATCCAGTGGCGGGTGAGCAGCTGCACCGTCCGGTCCGATCCGTTCTCGATACGGATATGATAGGCCCAGAACCAGCGTCCCTGCTGCGGCTGCGACTGTTCGGGCAGATAGGTCGCCGACACCCGCACCACGATGCCATCGGTCGTCGCCTCGTGCGGGAACAGCGCCTTCATAGGGCGACCGCGCGCAATGCCTGATCGAGGTCGGCGATCAGGTCTTCGGGGTCTTCGAGGCCGACGTTGATGCGGATCATCCCTTCGGAAATGCCCATCTCGATCCGCTTGTCCTCGGCCACGCCCGAATGGGTGGTCGAGGCGGGATGCGTCATCAGCGAGCGCGAATCGCCGATATTGTTCGAGATATCGATCAGTTGCAGCGCGTCGAGCAGCCCGTGCGCCTGGGCGCGCCCACCATCCAGCTCGAACGAGAAGATCGGCCCGGCCATCCTCATCTGCCGCATCGCCAGCGCGTGCTGCGGATGGCTGGGCAGGCCCGGCGCGTTGATCCGCGGGACGCGACCTTCGAGGAAGCCTGCGACCTTCAGCGCGTTCTCCGACTGGCGGATGACGCGCAGGTCGAGCGTCTCCAGCCCTTTCAGCACCACCCATGCGTTGAACGCGCTGAGCGTCGGCCCGGTGTTGCGGGTGAAGGGCAGCAGCACGTCGTCGACGAACGCCTTCGTCCCGCAGACCGCCCCGGCAAGAACGCGGCCCTGCCCTTCCATCAGCTTGGTCGCGCTATAGGCGACGACGTCGGCCCCGAAGTCCATCGGGCGTTGCAGCGCGGGGCTGGCAAAGGCGTTGTCGACCACCGTCACGATGCCGCGCTCGCGCGCCGCCGCGCAGATCGCGGTCAGATCGGCGATGTCCATCGTCGGGTTGGCCGGCGTCTCGAAGAACCAGACCTTCGTGTTCGGGCGGCTGGCGTCGATGAACGCCTGCGTATCGCGCGCGTCGACGACGTCGGTCCCGATCCCGAACCTGGGCAGCAGGGAGTCGGTCAGCCAGCGGCACGAGCCGAACGCCGCACGCCCGCCGACCAGATGGTCCCCCGCCGACAGCTGACACAAGAGCGACGCGGTCATCGCCGCCATGCCGGTCGCCATGGTGCGACACGCCTCCGCCCCTTCGAGCAGGGCGATGCGTTCCTCCAGCATCTCGACCGTCGGGTTCTGCAACCGCGAATAGGTCATGCCGACCTGATCGCCCGCAAACCGCGCCGCGGCGTCGCCCGCGCAGTCATAGGCATAGCCCGAGGTGAGGAACAGCGCCTCCGACGTCTCGCCATATTCGCTGCGCGCGGTGCCCCCGCGCACGGCCTGCGTTGCGGGACGCCAATGGGCGGTAATGCTGCGGTCTTGTCCGGTCTTGCGCTTCATGGGCACGGTCTTTGCGCGTTCGGAAGACAAATTTCCAGTGCGGGTTGGCGCCACCGGGCTTTGCATATGCCCGACGTTCATGGTTAGTTGCCGGGATCGGACGGGAACGGGGAAAGCATATGCGGCATGCGGTTCGGATGACGGGGCTTGGTGCGGCGCTGCTGTGCGGCACCGCGAACGCGCAGACGCCGCCGCCCGCCGCGCCGCCAACTTCGGAGATCGTCGTCACCGGCCGCGTCGCCCTGACCCGGGACGAGGCCCGCACCTTCACCAACAGCATATCGGTGCCGATCGACCGGCAGCTCGCCCGGCTGGGGGTGACGGCCTGCCCCCGCGCGATCGGCTTCCCGCCGGCGATCGCCGCCGAGATCGAGGCGCGCATCCGGGCGGTCGCCGCGGCGATCAGGCTGCCGGTCGGCAAGGCGGACTGTCGCGGCAACATCGCCATCATCGGCGTCGACGATGGCGCGGGCCTCGTCCGCGCACTGGAAAAGACGCAGAGCCCGCTGGTCTACGGCCTTCCCGGCACCCTGCTCGGCCGGCTGCGCACGATGCAGGCGCCGGCGCGCGCATGGTCGCTGGTCGAATTGCAGAACGAGGACGGCATACCCGGCCTGACGCCGGTCGGCGCGCTATGGGCCAATCTGGAGGTACGCCGCGCCTCCTATCTCGCCCCGCCGACGCAACAGGCGATCCAGTTTTCGGTGGTGGTGCTCGAATGGCCCGCGCTGCCCGGCAAGACCACGACGCAGATCGCCGACTATGTCGCGATGCGCACCTTTGCCCGCACGAAACCGGTAAGCGGCGCGGGCAAGGTCGGCACGATCCTGTCGCTGTTCGAACCGGACGGTGCCCCGCCGCCGTCGATGACCGCCACCGACCTCGCCTATCTCCACGCGCTCTATGCCCGCTCGGCGCCGCAATATGCCCGCCAGCAGGTCCGCGAGATCGCCGCCAGCCTCGAGAAGGCAAGCCGGTAGGCTGCCAAGCCGCTGGACCCGTGCCGACCGCGCGCCTAACAGGGCGGACATGCGTTCCGTACTCAATGTGCATCGCTCGATCCTGGGGCAGCCATGGCGCTGGCGCGGGCTGGAGGGCGATGTGTGCGACGAAGGGTTCGTCGCCGACGATCTGGTCACCCGTATCCTGCTGGCGCGCGGTTGTCCGCGCGAGGGGCTGGTCGCGCACAAGGCGCCCAGCATCCGCGAATTCATGCCCGATCCCTCGATCTTCCGCGACATGGACCGCGCCGCCGAACGCCTCGCCGACGCGGTGATCGCCGGAGAGGCGGTCGCGATCTTCGGCGACTATGACGTCGACGGCGCGACGTCGTCGGCGCTGCTGGTGCGGTTGCTGCGCGACCTCGGCCTCGCCGCCCGCCCCTATATCCCCGATCGGCAGCGCGAGGGGTACGGCCCCAACGCCCCGGCGATGTTGCGGCTGGCGCAGGAGGGCGCGACGCTGATCGTCACAGTCGATTGCGGCGCGCAGGCGTTCGAGGCACTGGCAGCGACGCGCGATGCCGGGGTCGACGTGCTGGTCGTGGACCATCACCAGTGCACCACGGCGCTGCCCCCTGCGCTGGCGATCGTGAACCCCAACCGATTGGACGAAGGCGATGGCGCGGCGCACGGCCATCTGGCGGCGGTCGGGGTCGCGTTCCTGCTGGCCGCCGCGCTGGTGCGGACGCTGCGCGCGCGCGGCTTCTTCGCCGGGCGGGCCGAGCCCCGGCTGCTCGACCTGCTCGACCTCGTCGCGCTCGGCACCGTTGCCGATGTCGCGCAACTGCGCGGGCTGAACCGGGCGTTCGTCGCGCAGGGGCTGAAGGTCATGGCCGGACGGCGCAACATCGGCATCGCCGCGCTGATCGAGGCTTCGCGGCTGACCCGCGCGCCTACCGCCACCGATCTGGGCTTTGCGCTGGGGCCGCGGATCAATGCCGGCGGGCGGGTGGGCAAATCGGATCTCGGCGTCCGGCTGCTGACGACGCAGGACCCGGAGGAAGCCCGGGCGCTGGCGGCCGAACTCGACCGGCTGAACGAGGAACGCCGCATGATCGAGGGCGATGTGCAGGCATCGGCCGACCTGTCGGCACGGGCGCAGGACGCGCGCGGCTGCGTCGTCGTGTCGGGGCGCGGCTGGCACCCCGGCGTCATCGGCATCGTCGCCGGGCGGCTGAAGGAAAAGCTCGGCCGGCCGGTGCTCGTCGTTGCCGTCGACGACCATGGCGTCGGAAAGGGATCGGGCCGTTCGATCCCCGGCGTCGACATGGGCGCCGCGATTCTCGCCGCAAGGGAACTCGGGCTGGTCAGCGCGGGCGGCGGCCATGCCGCGGCGGCGGGCGTCACCGTGGCGGAGGACGCGATCCCCGCCCTCGCCGACTTCCTGCACGAACGGATGGCCGGGGCGGTCGAACGCGCGCGCGAGGACCGCGCGCTGCTGGTCGATGCGGTGCTGGCGCCGGGCGGGGTCAGCCCGATGCTGATCGAGGCGCTGGAGGCCGGCGGCCCGTACGGCATGGGCTGGCCCGCGCCGCGGGTGGCGGCCGGGCCGGTGCGGATCGTGAAGGCCGATATCGTCGGCAACGGCCATGTCCGCGCGATCGTGACCGGCGACGACGGGCGCGGGTTCAAGGGCGTGGCGTTCCGCCAGGCCGAAACCGATCTGGGCCGCGCGCTGCTGGGCGCACCGCCGCACCGCCGCCTGTGGCTGGCGGGTCGTGCGAAGCTCGACGACTGGGGCAGCCGCCCCGCCGCCGAACTGCATATCGACGATCTCGCCTGGGCCGATTGACGCATTTCTGCAAAAGGGTGTTGACCGATCGGGCAAGCTCGCCTAACCGGCCCTCCACGCCATGACGGCCCCTTCGTCTAGCGGTTAGGACGCGGCCCTTTCACGGCTGAAGCACGGGTTCGATTCCCGTAGGGGTCACCAGCCTCCGCCTAAGTGGCGGATTTCGGCGGATAAGCAGCAAAATCAACGCTTCGGTAGGCACCTTATGCTACGAAAAGGTGCTACGAATGAGGCGTCGCATGACTCACTCCCATCGTCGGAAGGCGTCGAGTAACAGCTATTTCCGCATGGATGTTCCGAAGGACATCCGCGATCTGGCTGGCGTCACGTCGTGGCAGCGCAGCCTTGATACCGCCGACCTGACGCTGGCCGAGGCGCGCCGTTCTTCATACGCTGCTCACTACAAGGGAGAGATCATCCGCCTGCGCGCGCTGAAAGCCGATCGCAGGCGCCATAGCGCCGCCAGCCTGGTCGACGAGGCGCTGACGCGTCTGGCGCGCTTCTTCGGTTCGATGGACAGGGCGATCGCTGCCGAATTGACGAGGGTGGCGACGATCGTCCGCTCGTCCTGGAGCAACGAACATGCGCGCGCAGTCGAACTCCAGCATCTTGCCGAGTCCTATACCGGCTATAGCGATGATGAGCCGGTGCCGATCCCCGCCATTGATACGGAGCATGCACGCCAGATGTTCCGCGTCCGCGCGGAAGTATTCGAGGGCAAGGACCTTTCGACCGATGGTCTGGTGTATCAGGAACTCGCACGCGCCCTGCTGGTCCGCGGCGTCTATGAACCACTGCGCTTCGTCATCGGCTACCTGCCATATCTCGTTCCCAGGATCGATCTGTCGAACAAGGGAGATTATGACGCGATTACCCAAGCGTATCTGACCCGTCTCGCGGATCACGACTTCTCTTCCTACTGGCCGGACGGCATCCGCGAGGCGCTGGCACCGATCGTGGCGCCCATCGCGCAGCCGGACGATCATCCTCCTGCTGCTGTCTCGGTCCCGCCGCGAATCGTAGCAGGACCGACGTTAAAAGAGGCGTTCGACGCGTGGGTGGCTAATCGCGGCAGGACTGGCCGCGACAAGACGACCGACGAGTTTCGGCTGGCTATAGCGCGGTTCGAGGAAATCTGCGGGACCTCGGATGTTACGCTCATCACCACCGAGATGGTGGAGACATTCGCCGCCACTGTCGCAAAAATGCCCGCTCGTGCGAAGAAGGACGTCGCCACTCTGCCGATCCTCGAACAGATCGCCCGTGCGGAGCGGGACAAGCTACCCACATTACAGGCACCGACCGTGGGCAAGCAGGTCGCCGGCATCCGATCTGTGCTGGCCATCGCGAAAAGGAAGAAATGGATCGCATTCAATCCGGCGACCGACATCGCTGTGGCAGGCGCCAAATGGCAGGGCGACGAGCGCGACCATTTTTCCGATGAGGATATGCGACGCATATATACGTCACCGCTGATGACCGACCCGGATGCATGTAGCGACACGATGTTCTGGATTCTGTTTCTGGCTCCATTCCATGGCTCACGCCCGGGTGAGCATTGCAAACTCAAGCCGAACGAGATCGTGCAGGAAGAAGATGCGTGGGTCATGCGCTTCCGCCGTGACCGGCCCGGCAAGTTCGATAAGGCCGATCCGACGTCGATGCCGCGTCGCCAGAAGACGCGGCATTCGGTTCGCGACGTGCCGTTACATTGGATCGTGCTGGAAGGCGGCTTCCTGGATTACGTTGCGCATCAGCGCAATCTGGGTGCCGAATGGCTGTTCAACGACCTGAAGGTCGACAGCTATGGCGATCGCTACAAGCTGCTCTCCAACGAGATCAACCGAGCCCTCCGTCGCATCGGCATCGACGCCGCGAACAAGGCGTTCTACTCGACGCGCCATACGATGAAGCGCGAAGGCCGTCGTCGGCGCATCGACAGGCAGAGCCTGGATCAGATCGCCGGTCACGCAAGCTCGCACGTCGGCGATCGATATGGTCAGGGCCTGCCCATCGAAATTCTGAAGGAGGATATCGACCGGCTCGAATTCCGCAGCGTGCCGTGGGACGCCGTGGTTGCATGCGCTCGGACACGCGTCCGTCGCCTGATCGGGTAAAGCCGGCCCGGCTTCGCTCCCGACGCTCGATCGCTCGTTCAAAGGCTCAGGACGGCAAATGGACCGACATTCTGAGATGTTAAGCCGAGAGGCCATTTAGCGCGATTTCTGTCCGGCTTGCTGATGCAATCTCCGCAGGATCATCTCCGCTTCTGCATCGTCGAGCGGTCCTTTTGACAGCATGGGTGGGGATCGATCGGGATCGACCCTCCTGACCATTTTCGATGGCTCGCCCTCCATCCGGTTTTGGTCAAGGGGCACGTAGGAAAGACCCGCATCGATCAAGTCACCCTCCTCCGCAGATCGTTGCTTCGTCGACGCAATGGGTGACACGTCAATCCCGGACGGGGCAACGTCGATCGCGGAGGCTACCGGGTTCCCACGCTTGATCCCGGCGCTGACGGCGTTCCTGACCTCGTCAGACGATCCCCAATGCTTATGCAATGTCCGCACGGATTTCGGCGCGGCCAGCAAGGCTGTCTCGAACTCGACCAGATTCGCGAAAACTGCCTTGCCGACCCACGTCGCAAGCCGCTTGATCTCAGCTTGCTGAAACCGATAAATCGCCATCAGCCGCGCCTGGGCACGCGCCTGCCCTTCCACCCCGAGCGCCGGGTCGCTTAGGGCGGCATCGAGAACCGGTGATCTGTAAGCGATATCTGCATCGCTGGGCATCCTGCTGACCGGCAACCGGTCCTCGCTGATCTTTGTCAGCAGGGTATCGAGCAATTGCCTGGCCGCCAACCTCCCAGGAGAAATCCGCCCCGGCCTACCCGAAACCTTGGTCAGAGTTGGAGTGACAAGAGGCCGCACGGTCTCGTTCGACGACGTGGCGCTCTGCCTATCAGCTTTCGGATCATGGCCAATCACAATCCCGGCTGAGCCAGCCGGGTCTAACGGCGGCTCAGTCGCATCCGCCCCGATAGACCGGCCGCGCGACGCGCCTAACATATGCGGGAGGGCGGCATCGGCGTTCACGGCGAGCGGGTCGGATATCGACGGGAGCGGAGTCTCTGCGAATTCCGTCGACCCAGCGGCGATCGTCGGTGGCAACGGGCTTTTACCGTGCGCGCCTCCAGTCGCCGCTATCGTGTCCGCTGCCCTGTCCTGCGGCAGCGGCGCCTGCGATAGCGTATTCAACAACATGGAGAGTTGCCGGATCTGATGCTCGAGCCGCTTCTCCTTTTCGGCAAGCCCGTTCGCGGCAAGTTCGAGTTGGCGGCGTTCGATCGCGCCAACCTGAGCGAAGTCGGCCAGATATGCCTCTGCATCCGCCTTGCGGCGAGCATAAGCCGTCACGTCCTTTCGGGCCCGCTTGGCCACGTCAGGCCCGGCCTCCAACATATCGCGACAATGATCGCGTACGAACTCGGCTCGCGAGCGACCCTTGCGCAGGGCAAACGCGACAAGATCGATCTCGAGACGCTGTTCCGATAGATTCGCAGCCTCGACCGAAATCCTGCTGCGAAGGCTCAGCACTGCGTCCAGTGTGTCACGATTCGGGGCATGCCGCCCCGCCTGCCCCGCCCGATCCAGCAAAGCGTCAAGCTCCGCCATGCGGTGCTCATGACGACGTCGAACCTGCTGTTCCTCGTCGTCCCAGATGGCGATGGCATTGCGATCCCCGACCGCGGTCGCGATGCCGATCTGCTCGGGCTTGTGATCGTGCCCTAGATGTTCGGTTTGCGTGCGCACCATGCCGCATTCGGCCAACGTCCCCGGGTGGAAACGCGTGGTCGTGTTCTTGCGCTCAAGGACCTTGTTAACCGACGCCGCGAATGCTTCGCGCAGATGTTTCGTGTATCCCCTGCCGACATCATCACGGTCGAACATCTGTCGTCCCTGCTGATCTTTCGCCCGCTTCGATTGCGATACCGCAACCAGTTTGCGCTGCCGATGCGGGTAGCGCGTGCGCACTTCACCGCGGTGTTGATGGGTTTCCGCAACCGCAAAATCCCATTGGCAATGTTCCGGCAGGAAGCGCGCCGGCCGATCGTGGGCGATCACATGCAAATGGTAGTTGCGGCGATCATTGTTCTCGTCGGGGGCGTGGATGACGGCAGTATACATCCAGCCGACCCACTGCCCTTGCTTATTCCTTTCGACCCGTTCGAGACCTGCGCAGAAATCGCGTACGATCTCGAGCCGTTCGGCGGGCGTCGCCTCGTGCGGCAACTCGGCAATCATGCGGGTCTGGACGCGGCCGTGCCGCACCTTGGCGGACACAGGAGGCTGGCGCTCGTCCCACGCGCCGACCGTCTCCAGCGCACGCATGAAGTTCTCGCGCTGATGCACCGGCACCTTGAATGACAAGGGTCTGAATGTCTTGTCGGGGCGGTCGGCAATGTGCCGGACGTAGCGATCTCGCTCCGTAAGAAGATGGCGATGCAGGTCACGATCGAGCACCGTGTCGGTCACCAGCCTATCCCACCACTCAGGGCATCTGGATGGGTCCGCGAGCAGTGTCGCACTATGCGTCTTGCGCTCATGATCATTGACCAGCGACCAGTAAGTCTGGCGTTCGATGATATCGTCGGAGATGTTGGACAACACCGCCAAATCGCCGCCGACCAGCGGCGCAGCGCCCATGCCATCGAGCTCGGGAACACCGAGCAGCGCCTGCGCTTCGTCACGGGTCAGGAGCGTGATGGAGCCGTGCTGTTCGACCGCATCCTCACGACTCAGATAAGCCTCCCGGTCCTGCGACACGACAGCCTCGGCAGCACCGTCACGCTCGACATAGACCGCGTGCTCGAACCCGGGTCCGCGACCGGAAAACGCGCCGCAACTCGTCTGGGCAGCAACGGCGCTCGGGTTACGACCCACGGTCTTCATCTCGAAGTGAAACGGCCTCGCGCCGGTGGGAGTCGACCGCTGGATCAATGGCGTCGGGCGGCTGAAACTGGGCGGCGTTGTGAAGCGGCTCTGGCGATGTGGCCGCCCCGTCTCGTTATTGATATCACGACCACGACGGGCCGCATTGTTCAAGCGACTTTCCTCTTCCTCGCGCCGACGCAGAAAGGCAGCCAGCTTGCTGTTCGCCGCCCCTGCCAAATGACTGATCGATGTCGATTGCACCGCTCGTGCCCTTCCCGTCGCAGAAGAAGTATACGCTCCCGCATAATGCTCCTGAAGCCCCCCCTCGCAACATTTCCAGGTGCCCACATCAGCGGCGTTTCTGACGGACGCTGGCATAGCCGCGCTTCAAGAAGCAGCTATGCCAAATCCGGCCCTCACGGGCATGCGGGAGGAAAGACAGCTATGCCAAAATCGACGATTTGTCATAGGGAAGATGTCAGGCGCAGTTCCGTAAAGCTGGGGGGCCCAGCTTTACTGTGTTGACCGACGTATGTGTCCAGTCACGGCGCTTCGCCTTGTCGAGCTCCTGTTTCTGCAGTCGACGAAATGGCATATCGGGCGGTGAACAAGCTGGCCCGGCCTATAGTCGATTTCGATCCGCCAAACCCGGTCGGACGGTCGAATCAAAAGCGGCAACCGAGGCTTGCCTTGGGGTCCTCCACCATCGTGAAACGATGGCTCCGGAAGGGGGCCTTCGATCATAAGAATGCAGATCGCAATGGACCGTTCGAGTGATGCGAACAGCATATGACATCATGAATGGCGCGCCCATTCTGGCGCGGTAAAAATCGGACGGAAAGGCCTGTCGGCTGCACCATGATGGTGAAAAACTGACCCTGGCGGCATGTGAACAGCCCCGCGCCGCTTGAAGACGGAAATACCCTGATGAAGACCAAGAAGACGGCTGTGACGACGACGTGGCAGAGCCCGCGCGAAGTGATGGACACGCTCTATGATGTCCGCGAGCCCGGCTGTGACGGTGTCGGCTTCGCGCTACTGCGTCCCCGCGCCAAGCAGAAGGTGAACAGCGTCACGGCGCTGATCGGTGCGAAGCTCTCGCCGATTAAACCGGCGGGCGGGACGCCGACGACGGTCTGCGGCATGCCGGTAACCGCGCGCGATCACCGGGTGGTGCTGGCGCGCGGCGTCGCCGACACCGCGCTCACCCGGCTGCTCGACGATTACGATGCGGCGGTGCGCCCGCATCAGCGCCTGCTGGCGGCGGTCATCACCATGCGCGGTGACGAGGACATGCCCGCGCACGATCTGCTCGACATGGCCGCGACCTATGCCACGATCCATCTGGCGCGGGGGCGCCGGCTGACCAGCGTCGTCGCGCTGCATACGCCCGGCGACGAGCTGAGCAGGGCCTTGCCCCACGCGCATATCTGCATCCTCGCTCGCCAGCATGCCCCGAGCGGCTGGCTCGCCGAGCATGAGGATCTGACCGACACCGCACACGGTATGTGGGCGGAGGAATGGGCAGCGTTCCGCGCCGGCTGGGAGCGGATCGCGGCGGCGGCATGACGGCCTCGACGGGGCGGCTGGCGCCGCCCCATCAGCTATCCCGCCGTTGACGGGGCGGCCAAGCCCGCCCCGTCTGCCATCCCTGTGCGATAGTGGCGTCAAAACGACGACTTGGCCGGCGTGCCGCCGCCGGCTGCGCGTTGCAGCTGTGCCTGCCAGGCGCGTTCGGCGTCACCGCCCTCCATCAGGATGAGCTTGGCCTTGTGGTAGACGTCTTCCTGCGCACGCAGCGCCGGCTTGGCGGCTCCGTACGCGAATCGGCACGGCTCGCCCGCACTGCACCAGGTCAGATCGAGCGGAAGCTGTGGTGAAGCGGCGCGCGTCGGTGCGCCATAGCGTTGCGTCAGCTGCGCCCGGAGTTGCACACCCGTGCGACCCGCCATCGGCGCCTCGTATTTGACCACCTTGACTTCGGCGCCGGACGGCACCGGCCGGAACTCGACGATCAGCGCCTCGTCACCCTTGCTCGCCTGGATGGTGGCGAGGCCAGTGCGCGGCAGGTCGAAAGAGGAGGCGCCGCGCTGCTGGCGCTTTTGTTCCTCGACAGCGGTCGCCCAGTCGTAGCCGGGGAAGGTCTCGACCTTCCAGCCGTCGCGGGTGAGTGCGGTCTGCACCTCGGTCGCCGGCATGCCGATCCGCACGCCCGCGATCGCCAGCGGCTTTGCGGCAACCGCGGTCTGCGCGGCGGCATCCTGTTCGGCGACGGACGCCGATCCGCAGGCGGCGAGCAACGCCAGAGCGGCGGTGGCAGTGATTCTGGTCATCATGATGTGTCCTTGTGCGTGGGACGTGCGTCGTCGTTCGCCGGGAGGCATCCCGGCGTGGCAGGTCCGATGGTGGTGGGTGTTTACTGGTCGGCTGCAACCAGCGGGGGCGGGGAGCGCGCCCGGAAGCTGCGGGTCATCGCAGCACCAGCGTAGCGAAGCCGGCGGTGTCGTGGACGCCGGCGACGTGGCCGGCGTTGACGGCGTGGGCGATACCGAGGCGCAGCGACTGGTTCGGACCGAAGGCGGTGGACCAGCCGAGTTCGATATCGAGTTCGCGTGCGGTCGGCGTCAGGTCGATGCTCGCGGTGCGGGTGGTAAGCGCGCCGCTCAACAGGTCGTAGGCAACCGGTGCCTGCACGGTGGCACGGGCGCGTTCCAGCCGCAGGGGTGACGAGAGCCCTAACGTCGCGGTGCCACCAGCCAGCCGTCGGGCGGCGTCAAACGCAAAGGCGCTGCCGACGAGCGGACCGGTGAAGCGCAGCAAATCGGAGCCGCCCTCTACCCTGGTCGTCGCGGCGGTGGCGCGGGCGGAAAGCAGCAGACCGGCGATGCCTCGGCTGGCCGTCAGCGTGGCGAGCGTCGTCCTGCCGCCGGACAGCGAAAAGCCAGTGGCGCCGCGCAGGCCGAGCACCTGACCCCGTTCGGCAAGGTCCGACAGCTCGACGCCGATCCCCACCGGCGTCGTCAGCCACACGGTGCGCAACGCGGCACGACGATCGCGCGCGATGCCGGATGCGAAGCCGGCGGACCAGCCGCTGCTTACCCAAGCGAAGGACTGGCCGACGGGCGTCGCGACCACGCCGCGCAGTGCCGAGCCGCTGATGCCCGCGTTCTGGCCGATGGCGATGTTAGCGGCCAGCGTCACCGACTGGCCCGGCGCAGGTGAGAAGGCGATGGTGGTGGGCTGGTTCGACCGGGCACCTTGCCATGGCCCGGTCGTGGCGGAGGTGAAGCCGAGCCGCGCGTCCGTCTGTGTCGGCGTCAGCCATGGCGGATCGACCGGCGCCAGCATCGCGCCGGCGAGCAGGCCTGAACCGCGATGGCGCGGCGCGGCAGAGCCGGTCATCCGATAGTCGCGGCCATAGCGGTCGAACACCGTCATCGCGGCGGTGGTGGCTGCCAGCGCACCGCCATTGCCGAACGGTCCCGACAGCGTCAGCGAAGAGTAGCGCGCCAGCACCGTGTCGGCAGCGGCAAAGGCGCTGGCGGGGGCCTGCGCCTTCATCGCCTGCTCGATGTCGAGCAGCCCGGCGCCGTAGATCTGGTCGACGCCCTTGTCGCCGAGGTCGGTGGCGGTATCGAGCAGGATGCGCGCGATCGCCTTGCCGCCAAGCTGCGGCCAGTATTGCTTGAGCAGGGCAGCCGCGCCGGCGATCGCGGGCGCGGCAAAGCTGTTGCCCGTCGTGATGACGAAGCTGCCGTCCTTGCCGACGACCTGCACGTTCGTGGCGACCACCGCCAGCGTGCGGTCGGCGAGATCGCCGGGGCGGCCGTTGCCGGTAGGCGGGCGCAGCGCGGCGTCGACGCGGATGCCGAACAGGAACCAGTCCCTGTTCTCGAGAGTGTCGCCGACGAGGTTGCGCGCGATGGTGCCGGCGGCGGCACTGTCGTCGCCGATATCATTCGATACCGATGCCACCATCAGCCGGTCGGCACCAGCGACCTGATCCATCGCCGCCCTCTGCTCGGCGGCGGCCTGACCGCTCGATACGCCGTTGAGGCTGAGCGACAGGACGAAGGCACCCTTGTCGACGCTGTAGCGGATCGCGGGGGCGATGTTCATGGCGTTGGCGGCGCCGCTCTCCTTGATCGGTGAGGTGGCGGTGACGCCTTCGAGATCGGGACCGCTGATCTTGAGCGCCAGCAGCGTCGCGTCGGGGGCGACGCCGTGGACGCCGGTGCCGTTCTTCGCCGCCAGCGCGACCGAGGCGGTCTCGGTGCCGTGCCCTTGGAGATCGTCGAGCGCGAAGGTCACCGTCTCCGGCGCGCAGGTCGGGCAGCGCGCGATCCTGTTCTCGAACGCCTTGCTGTCGGGTGAGATGCGCCCCATAAACTCGGGACCGTTCACCGCGATGCCGGTGTCGATGACGGCGATGGTCACGCCCTTGCCGGTGATGCCCTTGTCATAGGCATAAGCCGCCCTGGCCCCGACCACGGCGGCGGACGCCTTGTATTCTGCGCCATCGGCGGCTGTCGGCGGCGGGGTCGGTGTAGGCGTAGGCGGCAGTGCCGGGGTTGGTGCGGGTGTCGGCGTCGCGACCGGCGGCGCGTTGGTGCCGGGCGTGCTGACGCCGCCGCCACCGCCGCCACATGCGGCAAGCAGCAACGCACCCGATAAGACCGATCCTGTATGAAGCGCCGCGCGCCATCGGCGGCGATATCCCACAACCATGCACACCCCCCGTGTTCGGCGGTGCAGGCTTCTCCAGCCGGCGGCACCGCCCCATGAAACGAGGCGGTGCCGGCCCGTGAGCCGGAAGTTGATAACTCGCTCTTAGACGAGCGCGAACGCCTTTAGGCCCCGAAGGGCCCTGGACATACGCGTCCGCCTCCCGGCCGAAACTGGTTCGGGCCGGGCATTCGGCTACTAAGAGCGAGGTTATCACGCCTCGGTTCGCCTGCTGGCGAACGGTCCACTCATATGCCGGCGCGGTTAACGAACCAAGTCATGTTGTGCAGGTGATGCGACGCATGCGCCTCGTCATGGGTCGGAGCCGCAGGAGCCAACGGCAGATTTAACAAGTGATCCGCGAAACTTAGCGAGCCGCCAGCGTGACTGATCCGCTGGAGGAAAGAAGATGAAGCAATGCCGGTTCCCGTGGGTGTTCCGCATGGCCACCGCCGTGATGCTGCTGAGCGTGGTCGCTGGACAATGGTGGCAGCGCCAGCCTGCTGGCGAGGTCGGTCTCGCTATGCTGACGATCATCGCCGCGCACTGCCCTGCCGCCGCCCACCGCCAACCCGGCAGGATCAGCGTTGCCGACACCGCCCGCGCGCTGGACCGCTGGGGCTATGCGCGGCTGACCGAGATGGTCCGCCGCGATGGCCGCGACCGCTGCCGGCGGCAGGGCTGAGGGGAAAAACGATCGGGGCGAAGCGAAGCCCCTGACGAGAATGAAAATCGAAGGGGGCCTGATCCGGACCGAGCCGGTCCGGGGATCACGCCAAGCCACGAAGGCCCCCGATGTCCAACATGATCTACGAAACGCTGCCGACCGCGTCGGTTGCGCTCATGCACTATGTCCTCGCCGAACTCGAACCCGACGAACCCGACCAGCTCTACGGCAACACCGGTCTGCCCGCCGCGGTCGACTTCCCCGTCCACGACGTCATCGTCTCGGTGACGCCGGTCACCGCCCGGCTTTTTGATCAGGCGCTGCTGCGCTGTGCCGCGGCACGCCGACGCGATGTGATGCTGATCCGGCACGGTTTCCACCCGGAGACGATCGACCCGGTCCGGGTCGATGTCGTGCTGCACTCGGTCGGCGGCCCGCTGCTGCTGACCGACCTCAGCTTCTTCCGCCACCGTGATCGCAGCCTGCACCTCGTACCCGACGACGCCGGTCGATCCGTGAAGATCGGCGATGGCGGTCTCGAGCTGGGCATCCGGCCACCCTGGGACACCGCGTGGGATCGCGCCGCCGGACTGGAGAGCGCCGCCGCACAGATCGTGATCGCCTGCCGCCGCAGGAACCGGGGGTGAGATGAGGAGGAGGGCAAGCGGCCCCGATGCGGGGATGAAACAAGGAAGCAAGACTATGACCATGACCAACGACGCGTTCGAGACCGCCTGCACCAAAGCCATCGCCCGGCTGCTGCTCGGCAACCGCAGGCTGAGGGAGGGCATCGTGCTCACCGGCGGCGACCAACTCGACCTGGACGGCAAGGTCCGGCTCGCCCGGCAGGCGCGGGCCAGCGGCACCGATGTGCTGCACCTCGAATATGGCACGGACGATGATGGCCGGCATGCGCTGACCGGCATGATCGTCTTCATGGTGCGCGGTGACATCTGCCACATCCAGACGCAGTGCCGGCTGTTCCTGTCGAAGGGCGGCACCCGCGGCGTCGTCCTGCCGCAGCCCGGCGCCCGTGGTCACTACCGTCTGGCGCCCGGTGAAATCCTCCACATCGATGGCAAGCCCACAGGGGACGTCACCGACGGCATGGCGCGCGCCGATGCATGGCTCGCCCGTCAGCTGGCCCTCGGCAACGACGGCACCGATGACGGTCGATATCAGGTCTGGTCGCAGGCAGCGTGACGGTAGCGGCAACACCGACCATGGAACGGCGAAGGCGGGTCACCGAACCAGCGATAGACGAGGCCGATTGGCGGATGCCGCCGTGACGCTGCGGGTCAGCCAGAACCCCGGGACCAGTTCCGCATAGCGGTCCTTCTGCTCGGGCGTCGCGCCCAATGTCAGCACCATCAGCGAGAACGGGGTCTGCTGGCTTTTGCCGCGTATATCGAGAAAGCGGACGCGGCCCTGCAGCAGGTAGATGTCCGCGTCGGCGCTCAGCGTCCCGTGGAACCAAGCAGAGTCAGTTCGGACCGGCACCAGACAGACGACCGTCTCGACCTTGCCGGCCCGCCACTGATCATGGGCACGCCGCAGCCAGCGCAGGAGCTGCGAATAGGGCGGATTGACGAAGGCGACCTTGCCCGACCAGTCGTCGATCAGCCCGTCGCCGCCGTCGCGCGGCAGGATTCGGCGATGCGCGACGACAGGACTGAGCGGATGCCCACACGGGTCGAGGTCGATCTTGCCGAACGCGGCGTAGATGTTCGCCATGAAGTCGGCCGGCGTAAAGCGGATGTCGCGATCGTCCTTGTCGCCCTGCCCCCAATAGGATCGTTCGAGGGCGCGGCGGCGGGCGGTCGGTGCGATCACGGCCAGCAGGCGCAGCAGGCTGTCGACCGATCCGCCGCCTCGCTCGAGGCTGGCGATGGTGGTCGGTGACAGGCCGGTCTTTTCCGCCGCGTCCCTCAGCGACATCGATCGCTTGCGCCGCTCCGCGCGCAACTGCTCTGGCAGCGTCTTGCCCGCCGCCAGACCGGTCAGGCGAAAGTTCAGCCCCGCCATGGCCGCGATGAGGGTCGGCACCGAACCGACACCCTTCTCCAGCCGCTTGATGGTCTGGGCGTCGACGCCGATCCGGTCCGCCAGGGTCCGCTGCGACCAGCCGGACGCCCGCCGCGCATCACGTAGCTCATGTATCAGAATCTGATCCTGTTTGAGTTCACATCCTATGCCGGTATCTAACGTTGCACGGCACCGGCAAGCCCCTTGGCACGCCGTGCACCCATACATCACTGTCCACCCGGTTAGCGGATACAGACAGTCCGCTTCTCGGCAACGCTGATCGAAAGCCGCCCGTCCGCTCTCCGGGCGCCCAGGCAGCACACGCAGACGCTTATTCACGAAGCTCGCAACGGCCGCTTCGCGCCCCAAAGCCGGACGTTCATGACGTTCGCCTCACAGCCCGCAACCAGACGCTTTATTAGCCAGGTCGACAAACTCCCAAATTGGTGAAAGCCTAACGAGTGCGGATTGACGCGCGCAGCGAATTTCTCCAACGACGGGACCACGTAATGCCGGACACTGCTGACAGAACCGAACACTTTCAGTGGTTAGTCGAGAATCGGCACCGCAATCAAATGTGTGCGCTGCAGCTTAGACTGCTTCTCAGAGATCACGAGAAAACGTGGAAAACGGGTCGCTACTCGTATGCTGCTCAAGAGCTGATATCTGTGTCATTCTCGCTGTGGAGAGCGGTATTTTTGGCAGAAAAGACTGGCAACAGATCGGCTGTATTCAACGATGGCTTCTCTTTCCTTGAACGAGTGATAGAAGATAACTCCATCGCCTATGCACAAGACAAGGCGATGCGCGAGTGGTCGTTCAATTATTACACAAAGGCGGCTCGGTTCTCCTTAGAGTATCTTCATCGTCTTTATCCTACTGCTTCGCCTAGCTATTTACATGCTACGCGTAAGCCAAAGGAGAGATGGGAGTATTGTCAAGCCCTTCTTGAGCAGGCGGTGCTGCAGTTTCGATCTCAACTGGAAAAGCCGAAACCTCGAAAGGTTCGCGACATCGCCGCAAAGCCCGCCAAATCTCGTCCTAAAGCGCAAACGAAAGCTAATCGGAAAACCGTTCGAAAGATGCAGCTCGATGCGAAGAACGGCGCGGGCGATTCCTAGGAAAGGCAATACGGTCGGCTACTCTCTTGAAGCTCGGGAAGCGGTTATTCTTCGGAGTCGCGCCGGAAAAGATTGATACGAATTTCGCCGAACCAGCCTTTGCCTACAGACGAGATGATTTTGCGCGAAACGAGCCAGGCTGCGAGCGCAGCGTTGGTCTGCGTGTTTTCAAGCCGCGGAATTCCATAGCCTCGCTTGATCTCAGAAAAGGGCCTGGGGAGCTCGGCCAGAGTCTCGCGGACGTCTTCGTCGCTTAGAAGCGACTGGTAGCGGTTGAACAATCTGACCTGAACCTCGATCGGCCCCGTGGCCAAGATGATAGCGCGCGCGGGGCCCGCGCTGAGCCCGGGCAGGTCGGCTCCGGTTTTTCCAATATGGCGCCCACGACGCGCGCCCGTGTCGCGAGCCCGGAGAGCAAAGCGAGATCCATCGATCGTATGATCGCCACTTTGTGCCCGTCACCCATCGGGCTGCCAAGCAGGGCCTCCCGGAAATCGTCGTCGATCGAAAGCCTGGCCTGCTCGTTTAGGAATGGTTCGATGTTTCTGATCGCAAACGCAAGGCGAAGGTCATCGTGGGCGCTGAGGAAATCCAGCGCCTCGCCCGAAAAAGCGACTCTTCCCTCTTCTATCAAGATCTGAAGCTTGGGGACGCCCACGCCATCCGGGAATTGCGAATGGCCTCTCGGCAAGGCCCGAACGTAGGTCCGATAGGCCACCTCGGTCAGTCCATCATTCTCAATCAGGAAACGATGGAGCGGCGCAGCGCCTTCGTCGTCGGGCATGGGTTCGGCCGAAAGCGCCGCTTGCGACGCGTCCATATTGAGAAAGGTGGTGAGGCTCTCGGAATCGAATACCTCGCTGGAAAGGAAGGCTTGAACGTTCTCCCAGGACGGTGCGATCCGGCCCAGTTGAAACGCCGGGCTATGGAAGCGCGCCGGCACCGCTGCCAGAATGGGGATGACTGCCGACTGCGTCCGGAGAAAGGTGACCAGATCGTCGAAATCTGCGTCGTTTCGCGCGAGGATGGCGAGGATAGTGGCGGTGCTCTCTTGCCGATTATCGGGAAGACCTATCAGGACGAGCTTCAGATGCCCCGCGAATTCACGCTCGATCCTTGCGGTAAGCGGGGCGTTCGCGATCTGGGAAATGGTGGTATAATGACGCGTATGCAGAGACTGCATGTCGCTCTCGCCCAGGACGGCCTGAACGGCATAGTCCAGATTGTCGATCGTAAGCGTGTAAAGCCCCGCCTCGAACAGGAAACGCGCGATCCCGGGAAAGCCATCCACGCTACGCAGGTTTTCCAGCTCGAAGCCAAGGGCTTCCAGCCGTGACGGTTCGAAGCCAACACCCAGCGCCAGTATTTCGGCAAGATTCGCCGCGAGAAATTCCGGAAGTTCGGCATATTTCTCCGGCAGCGCCTTGAGCGTGGCGAACGGTAAATACGCGATCAGCTGCGCGACGTGGGGCAGATGCCTGGGGTTGACGAGGATTGCGGGGATGAAGCCAGCCCATGACCGGACCATGCCGGCGGCGAATTTCGGCACCTGCGTGCCGGAAGCGTAATAGCTCGTGAAGAAATTATCGATCGTGTCGAATTCGGATTCCAGATAGCCGAACATGTCGGCGATGTGGGAGGCATAGAGCAACGGCTCGGAGAGCAGGCAATCGACAATTTTGACGTTCAGCACGTAGCTTTGCCGGAAATCCTCGTCGCGCATCGCGGCGATGACCTCCTTAGGATTGTCGATTGGGAAGCCGGGCTCCGGCGTGATGAAGCCGCGAACCTTGATGAGATATTTGTTGTCGTTCGGAGAAAGGCGGCCGGAATGGAATAGCGACGTGTATTGGTAATACGTGTCGTCGAGATGTCCTTCAAGGATCAGGAAGCGTGCGAGCTCAATCCTTTCGTCGAAGGCGTTGAAAATTGCGTCGAGCCCGTCTGTATCGAGCCGAATGATCTCATTAAATTTGGCGCCTCGCAGGCCAGCGCTCTTTGTTCGCAGAAGGCGCAGTTTTCTGGCGGCCGCAGTTCTGAATTCGGCACCCCTGCGCTCGATCTCGTCTTTGCGCTGTCTGTAGGTGCGAGAAGGGTCGACTTCGGCCTCAAGCGTCGAGAGATTGACCTGACTCTGATGCCCCTGTTGCGATCGAAGGGAAACATTCGAACTTTTGATGAGCTGGTCGAACATGTCGAGATTGGCGATCGATGGAATCTCGATCCAGTTCTGCCCGTTTATCGTCAGGAGCGACATGTGTCCGGGGATTCTCTCGATCACCGCCATCGCGTAGATCCTGCGCAATTCCAGAAGGTTGGATGGAATTTGCCGCTCCGCGACGTCTATTTCGCCTTCTATGAGCGCGATCCGGGCTTTGTAGTCCGCCTCGGCATGCACAATGAATTCGTCGTGACGGTCGAGGATCCGAGCGAGATTGCCTTTGCCACGGTGTAGCGCCTCGAAATCCTTGGGAAAGACATTCTTGTAGATGAGGATGGCGAGGAGCTTGGTTGCATTCAGATCATTGCCACCGTCGGTTTCCAAGTTCGCGGCGTAGATCGCATATTCGTTGAAGATGTTCTGTATAAGTCTCAAATCATTGAGATAGCGCGATACCTCTCGCAGAAACTGCCTGTCGAGCCGATCATCCAGGGCTAGGCGTTTGCCCTGCTCCAGCATCTTGTCGATCGAATTCGAGCTGTTGATAATCGGAATGACGGGAATGATGAATTCGAAAAATTTGGTGCGATCGGTGTTGATGAACATGTCGTCACGCAGCGCATAGAGAAAGCGTATCGTGCGCTTTACACCGGCATTCTCGTTAATAAGCTTGTTGATCTCTCGCAACGTGACGAAAATCTCGGAATCGTCAAATCTGTCCAAATCCTCGATGATGACGAGATCATATTTCGTCGATTGGAAAAAATATATAATCTCGTCGAGATGACGGTTCAGGATCGATTCCTGCGCGATTGCCGCCGGCGTGATCTCGATATCCTTGAGCGAGATGCTCTTCAGCGATATCCCGAAACTGGCCTTGTAGACCTGGTGAAGGATTACCCAGACAAAGGAGGCCCCCACCGCAAACCAGACAAAATGCGGCCAGTTGCTTTTTGCGAGGGGGAGGAAATATGCCCCGTCGAGGATGTCGTCGCGCTTCTGGAAGAGGTGCCAGACCGATACCGCGCCGATCAGGGCGTAGAGCGACAGAAAGGCCGACAGCCGGCCCGGCGACCGGATCCGCTTGAAGCGCGAGAAAGGAAGCTTTTTCGCGTCTGCCCCATAGAGCATCTGCTGAAGGATACTCCTCTCGATCTCCTGCTTGCTCACCTTGCGATCGGGGACAGCCTGATCCGACCCGGCTTTGATCGCTTCGGGAAGGAATGCCGCGAGCGAGATCTGTAGCGCGGATATTTCGTTCTGTTTCAGGAACGTTTGGATGATGCTGCTTTTGCCCGACCCGTAGGGTCCGGTCAGCGCGATGTTCGAGACCTTCGGGTCATTTATCGCGCCTTTCAGCGCCTTGGCATAAACGCCGGCTTCATCCGCCGTATCGGTCGGCGCGAGATTGACGAACTGGGATGGTGCGTCGGTAGCCGTTATCGATCGGCTGAACCGGTTCCTGATTTTCGCGATGAGTTGCCGCAAGTTCGTTCAAGTCCTGTGAAACGAGGCCGAGATCGAAGAACTAGCACGGCTGGCGTCGGCGCCAAGGTTGAAGTGGAACATAACGGGTGCGAACCGTGTCTGGCTTTGGTGCGAAGTGTTTGCGGCAACGTCGGCCGCTCGGCTCGTAGCCGGCGCGGAACGCCCTATCCAATCCCGCCTCCGTTGAGGCGGGTTACTCGGGGCCGGTGAGCAGATCGAGCGCTCGATACATCCACCATTGGATTGAAACAGTAATCGCTAAATGTCCCGACCAGTATGCTGCTTTATAAGCGCGGCGTGAGTATGTGACCGCTCCCGCATGGCTGATCCGAAGATCACCGTCTGAAGGCATCTCGCGACGATCAATTCTAGGTCGCGGGTCGCGTCCTCTTCATACCGCTCATAATATTTGTGATAGTCGCTCGATTCATAGACGTTCGGCGCGCCGCCGTGGATGACGCTGGCTCTGAGACCGAGCAGAAGCTTCAGGCGATCATAGTCGTAGGCAAAGCCCATGACTGGCCCAACGGCTTCGATTACGCTCTGTGTCGCCTTGCCGGCGTCGCCGTAAATAGCGTCGAGCGCGCCGAACAAGGTTGGGAAGCGCCGCGTGGTATCGGGCACCCATGCACGATAGAAATACTCAAGCGCCCGCATTTGTCGCTTGTCGACCTTTGTCGGCGAGACGAGCTTCGCGGCCAGGACGGCCAGCCACCCATGATCCGTCTTCCCGATTACAACGTCCTCCGAAAGCGCTGGCGTATGCGGATCACCGCTCGTCATGCTGAGAGAGCCCGCGAACGTGCAGAGGCCGCCGAACAGCGTCCGGCCAGAAAACAGATAGCGCTCCATGGGGTGCGGAAGGAGGGCTACAGCGCCGAGGATAGCGGCCCTATGCCGCTTTGCCACCTCCGGCGTGCCCGCCCAAACACCAAGCCATGACAATGGCGCTCGGCGGATGCCATCCCACCGACCGAACGGGGGAAAGCTGTCCGATTGCAGATCGGCATCGTTATAGCCGGGAGGCACGCGGCTAAGTTTCAGACCATCCGGCTTGACGAAGAAGAATGTGGGACACTCGAACTCTTCCTCGACACCTACTGTCACCAAGGGAAATGCGACAAGCTGGCGGGGTTCAACGAAAAGGTCGGAGACCGCGATTGTCTCAGCCAGACGCTGCTTCGTGGTAGTCGAAACGAACTCCGAGAAAGGAGCGTCTCGGGTTTGGCCCGCGCCAAGCAGACAGCCATCCCAAGCCTCGTTGCCAATGATCCAGAAGTTATTGCTGATGAAGTCCGTCAGCACTCTTTGGACATGACTCACCGACAGCGATCCGAGGTGTGGCGCGGCGTTGCGGCGCATAAACAGCGCTGCCTTCAGCAACCCGCGATCCTCGTAATTCACCTCGAAGCCAGCCCCGCCCACAAATGGATGGCCGCCCGGCTTGTTATACATGAAGCTGTGTTGCCGCCGATCGGGAGCGCGCTGGCAAAACATAGCGTCAAGCGTCATATCGACCACTATGCGGGCATTCGAAACCGGCGCAGTCACGTATTATGCTCACCCTTGTGACCAGAACGAAAGCTCTTCTTCTTGTGCGGCGCAATCGCATAGGAAAAAGTTACCTCGTCGACCGACGAGCCATGGCCGCGACTTTGTAGCTTCTCAATTTTTGTTGCGAGATAATAACCAGCGGTATTGTGCCAGATTACTATTTCACCAAGATGAGGTGAGCGGTAGCGAGAAGACGTATCATACACCGAGGCATCCGCGATTTCGGTGATCTGGCTGACCCCGACAGCGAGCGCAACCGTCCGTATGCTGCCAGGATCGTTCAAGGCATAGATTGAAGTCGATCCACCCCGCGACCATGCGGTTTCGAAAAGCATGTCTCCCGCACCGACAGCGAACCGACCATTGTTGTTCGAGTAGTCGAATGTAACCGAGCCAGAGAACGCGGGAAATACATAGCGCTCGGGCGAAAATGCCAGCCGTGGTTCGATTGCAGGAGCGGTTTGGACAAACGGATTCGGACCAAGGGCGGGACGTGGCGCAACGGGCTGATTGTGGATGTCGCGCAGCAGTTCGGCGTAACGTCCTTCGAACGTCTCATCGGCGCGAAAATCGACATACAGACGTGATAGCAGGAAGGTCGGCAAAACATCGGTCGAAGCGTTGTTGCGAATTGCCGGAATGATCCGATCGGCAGTTACCTCGCGCATAAGCTGACCCGTCAGGATCATCTTTTCGTAGCCGACGCCGCCTTGGCCGCCATTCGCTTTCTCGACATAGGTCGTACTACAAACCGCGAGCACTCGGTCGGCGCCAGTCAGTCCGGTCTCCATAAAGCGCGGTAGGTCGGAGCCCAGTCGCATATCCCATTGATCGAGCAGAACGTCGACACCGTTCGCCACGAGCCGGGTGGCAAGCATCAGCACCCAATCTTTATGCGCTTGGTCATCGTGGGAGTAAGAGATGAATAGTCGGGGAGCTTCTTGCATCTCGCGAACTGGCCCGATCAGCGCGGCGAGGTCAACACATCAGCATAGCGCGCACCGGCGCATCGCTAACCAGCGGCAGGTTATGCACAGGAAGCCGCCATAGAGGAAAGCTGCAATGAACGGCAGATTTGTCCCAGAAAATGGCGATCAGCCGTGGCAGCAGGCGACCAGTTGTCGCCGTTCCCATGTGCTGTTGAGAGTGTCAGCTTACGCCGACATCGGTCATTCCGAGCTCATTGAGATCTTCGATCAGGCCCGTGGCCAAAGGCGACATTCGCGGGCCAAGTTGCTTGTCCGAATCTGCCCTCCATAATTCTTTCGCAAAGAGGCGGGAGCTAGGCCCCACCCAAGTAAAATCAGGGCTTGATGCCATGATCCTTAAGTGATTGCTTGAACGATTCCAGATCGTCTTCAATGTCATCCAGATCGTCGGCCAAGTCGGCTAGTTCTTGCGCCACCTCAGGCCGCTCCTCGCCATCCAACTCATTCACGGTGTCCTCGGCCTTGTTGAGAGCCTCCTCCAGCTTCGAACCGGCATTTTCGTTTTCTTCGTCATCGCCGTCGTAGGCGAGATCTTGCTCGTCCTCATCAAGGCCCTCGACATAATCCTCAAGCTTATCCGTCACCGCCTCGCGCAGGTCGCCAAGAGTCTGCTGGGCAGTTTAAATACGGGACTGAAGGGCGCGCGACACTTCTTCGTTCGACATAATGCCTCCTCATGCCAAGTTCATGGCGATCAAATCGATGCTGTGCTGAGCTTTTCCCAAGCCACGGATCCCAGACGCAACTTATCGCCGGCAAAATCGTGGTTCGGGGGTGCCACCGCCCATCTGGGATCGGCCCGGTGCGTTTGGTCTTGCTTCAATGGATAAGTGCGCAAATCGCCGTTTGCAAGCAGGTGCCTATCGGCCTCACTACAAATTTACACCCGCCCCTTGCAATCAGGATGTCAGCGGAATTCGTGGTCCATCGCTACATCAACTTCGCGGGGTCCAATAACATAGGCGTTTCAGAGCAAATCTCTCGAGCCCAGAAATGAACGGCAGCTTGCCCCTTCGATGATCCGGAAGGCGGCTTTCCCTTTGAGGATTCTAGCGGCGTTCGTTTAACTCCGCGGATCCGAACGGCGCCATGGTAATTGCCATGGCCGCCGGCCCAGCCTGGGTGGTTCGGCAACCGGACGAACGCCGCCGCTCCGCAGCGCCTGAAAATCGGCAAGGCGCCATTCAAGACGTTTGACGATCGCCTTGTCGGTGACCGGGATGTAATGCGGCGCATAGTCGGTCGACTGGGTATAGGCCCCCGACATCTTTTCACCGCTCTGGAAGCTCTCGACCAGTTCCCAGGTGACCAGTCCGTCGTGCACATCGGCGCAGTGATAATAGCGCAACGGGTGCAGTAGGAAATAGAAGTTGCCCGGGTTCACCGGCCCGGTGCCGAGCGGTAGCTGGTCAAGCGCGAACCGGTCGACCGTCCCGGTCACGACGTTGGTGTAGATGACCGGCGGCCGGAACGCGCCGGGATCGATCCGCACGTTCCCGCTGATGTGCCGCGCCTGGCGCAGCGCAATGACGCACTCGATCGCCTGCAGCTTGCCGGCGGGGAAGTAATAGGTGTCAGGCGGCGTGACAGTGCGCGGCGGTCGGAGCTTGATCACTTCCTTTCGTGTTTTATTGAGCTCAACCGGACCGAAGGGATGGTGATCCATCGCGTCTCTTAGGACGCGGCCGTCATCGAACCCCGTCTTGCCGACATAATAGGTCAATTGGGACTGCTCGTCGGGTAGCGCATACCGCCGAGCTCCCGTGAACAGGAGGGTGACGCTGTCGATCGAGAGAACCGGTCCCTGGTCGCCGATCGACAGTGTCGGCACCGTCCCTGGGGGGATCGGTATAGCGGCGCGACGGATCGCGATATAGCCCGAGGTCGTGGAGAGTTCGAGCTGCTCTTCATCGAACGACACCTGGAACAGGTCGACGCCGTGTCGTTTGCCGACCTCGATCGCACCCGCCTGAAAGCCCGCCGCGCTCACGAACACCGCCTTGTTCGAATTCTGGTCCCGCGCCTTGGTGACGAAGGCGTCGAGATCCTGCGCGGAGGCGCGGCGTGTCTTGTTCTTCACCTCGATCAGCACGAGGTAGCGAAGCGTACCGAGCGCAAAGCGCACGACGACATCGAATTGTCGTCCGTTGATGACCTCGTTCCAGCTGACGTCGGCATCGCTGGACGTGACAGCATGAATGCCGGCGACGATGCGCTCTAGATATTCGTCTTCGCCGATCATCGCTCGCCCCTTTTCGCCTTGGCGAACGCCCGGCGCGCGCCTTGTTGTTTTCCTTTCGTTCCGCTATCTGGCACGTTGCGGCGCCCCGGGGAAGGGGCGCCGATCTTGTGTGGCGAAGCGGCGATGGCGGACAACAAGAACCAGCATTTCGTCCCGCGCACGCACCTCAAGCCGTTTACGTTGAATGGCGAAGGCCTGGCGATCAACCTCTTCAACATGACGGGTATGAAGGCGATCCCGAACGCGCCCGCCAAGAACCAATGTTCGAAAGACTATTTCTACGGGCAGGACCCACGGCTCGAAAAAGCAATCCAATTCGTCGAGGGGCATTACGGCTACGCGGTGCGGCAACTTGCCGAGGGCGGTTTGGTCCAGCCCGGCGTGGACATCGTGCTGCGACGCTATGTCTATCATCAATATTTGCGGACCGAGGCTGCGGCGCGGGCCTCGGCGACGATGGTGCTGGCCATGACCGATTTACTCGGTTCGGATTTTCCGGTTCCGCCGTTCAGGGAAGCGGTGAAGATCGCCACCAAACAAGCGATGCTGCACTATGCCGAGGCGATGGGGATCGTCGATGATCTCAAGATTTGCATCGCCCGCAATGCGACCGATGTCCCGTTCGTTACCTCCGACAATCCCGCCGTGCTCACCAATCGTCTGCACTATCAGCGACCCACGCCCGGCAAGCGCGCGTTCGGCGTGAAGACCGCGGGCGCGCTGTTCGTCCTGCCACTGACACCTTCCTTGCTCGCCTTGTTCTACGACGGGGCGGTCTACTCGGTCACTCACAAGAGTCACTTCGTGGACCTCAAGCGCCCATCGGACGTCGCGGCGCTCAACGATCACCAATATCTCAATTGCGCGGCCAACATCTATTTCGGCGCGTGGGAGGGCCGCGACCAGGTTGCCGTCGCGGCGGCGGCCGCGGCGCCACGTCGACCAGAGACGCCACACACGCGGACGCATGCGGTTCTCGACCAGTCGGGCGATCGGGGCGAGCGGTTCACTGTCGAGCCCGTTTCCGACATTCGCGACGGGCGCAAGCGTCTCGTCCACATCGTAACAAACAAGCCGACCCCGTCCACCTGGCCCTCGTTTCTCCGATTTCGGCCCGATGCCTCGGGCTGGTCGAACGGGACGGGCGCAGGGCTGACGCGGCGCGGTTGCCTCGATAAGGGTTATGTCATGGGCAACGGTTATGCCCGGGTCAGGGTCTGAGCGCGGTGGCTAAAGTCTTCGGACTGATCCGCGATTCCTATCTGCTCCGCAAGGCGCGAGCCTGCAAGGCGATACGGATACCCGCCCATCTTCAGTTGCTGTGCATTACAGGGCAAGCGACGGTTGAATGTCGCCTTCCGGCCAGAGCTGCCGTTCGACATGTCGCACGCCAACGGTGGCAAAGTCCCACGATCCCGCTACGCCTCCGGTGGCAGTCGATCAACATACGCCGTTGGCCGATCAAGCTTTGGACGACAGCTTCCGCCAAAACCAGCCGTTCCCGGCGCGAAGCCGTCTGACAACAATGCTCCATGCCGACCGTAGGGGGCCGATGACGGCGATCCTGATTGCGGAAGGTCAGTCACCGTCAATCTTCGCCGTCAGCAGCCTTCGCCGATCGCGCCTCCCGCAGCAGGCCCAGCCACAGATTTGGCGGAAGTGGCAGCCCGGCATGCCTGCATGCCATCGCAAGCACCGGCCAGTGGCCCAGCGAGATAGCGGACAGATTTTCGAACCCCGTCGTTGACGCGAGCTCCGCCTCCAGCATGCGCATCGCGCCTTCGCCGTCCGTCGTGATCGGTATTCCGCCGAGCGACGCCCCGTGCGACCGATCGCCCAAGTATAGGAGGTTCTCACTGTCGGCGCCGGCTAGCCAGAACTGCATGTTGCAGTGGCCCAGTTCCTTCTCTGCGAACTCCGAGAGGAAGCGGGCGCCCACGCCCTCGCCGAAGGTCGACGCCCAGAGGGAAAGCAGAGGAAAGAGCGAGCTGCCCTTCGTCTGACCCTCACGGTATTCGGACGTGCGCTCGCGCGGATGGACGAGCAGCGACCGATAGTCGGCGTAGATCGTCGGGTATCTGCTGTGGGACCGGAAGGCGTAGACCGTGCGCTCGATGACGGCATCGGCGTAGTTGCCGGCCGCTTGGTTCCACCCTCCCATCATCGTTAGAAAAATCAGGGCGCCCCCGATCTCGACAGACTGCTCGTCCGTGAAAGGTGTCAGGAGGATCGGGTTGTTGCGGACGAGCTGGACGATCTGCTGCGCCAATTCCGACGCTTCCGGGCAGTCCCAGTCGTCTCGTGCCATTGGCAGCCGGTCGCCGCCTCCCGCGAACCACAGGTGCCACAGCCCCCGCATCGCCATGCGCCCGATCAACGTGAAGAGCTTCAAGTTCACGTCGACCGGCGAGGCCGATCCTACGGCGACCGAGATCGCGTGTTCGTGATCGACGAAGGGGAGAATCTTCCCGCTGGCAAGCTCGTCCCAGATCATGAAGTGCAGGTTTAGGAGTTCGGCGAATGCCGACCCGACCTCCTCGGACGCCTTCGTGCTCTTCGGCACATCCGCCCGGATCAGGTGCCACGCAAGCAGGATCGCGAGCTCACTGGCTCGATACGGTCCCTCCACGTTCCCGGCATCCCGTGCCCAGACGAACTGGACCCAGAGACAGATGTAGATCTGGCGCAGGATCGTGGCCCGCTGCCGGGGGGTGGAGTCTTCTACCTTGCAGAGCCCGCGCAAAAGCCGTTCGAAGTGCTCAAACGCGATCTGCGGTTCGTCGACCATCGCGACCGCCTTCTGGAAGCTGGCGCGAAGGGACTTGTCGACCAACTGCTCCCGAAGGACGCCGTTGACCAGTAGCCCCGCCATATAGTCGCCGTTCCATTCGGCGAACGAGACGCCGTTCTTCGTCTGCTGCTTCGTAAACTGCGTGACGTTGTCTCGGACTGCTTCCTGGATATCGCCGCCAAAGCACAGGCAGATGATGATCTCGAGCTTCGAATAGGCCTCGGGAACGCGCGTCGGGATGTAGACATCGAGAATGTCATTGATCGAGCCGCGCAGCGCCTGCGGACTGCCGTCCCAGTCTGCGCGGGTCAGATCACCCTGCTTGATTGAAAACAGGAACAGCTTCCGGCAGCCGTCCGCGTCCCGGCCTACGGCCGCGACGTCTACGCCGTATTGGCGGGTGCCCACTGACGGCCTAGAGATCACGGTGTAGCCGAGCTCGCTCAGCAGGTCCGGCAGCACAGCGTCGAGCTCTCTGCGCTCCTTGAGGGATGCGAGATACTGTCTGAAGATGAGCTTCATTCCGGCCGAGCCTCCGCTCTGAATGATAGCAGCATCAGCTGCAACCCGACCGGATCCACGATGTCCACGCGAGGCACCTCGAACGAGGTGCTGATGCTTCCCATCTCGGTCTCCATCCGGCGGGGTTCGTCTCCGGCGTGCTCGACCCAACTCACGGCGCGCTTGCCGTAGAGGATGACGGACTCTGTCGCGATCTGAGCGAAGATGGATTTTCTCCTTGCGTTGCGCATCGCCTCCGACATGCTGTCCGTGTGACGCTCCCACTCTAGCTGACGTTCCCTCTCCGACGGGCAAAGTTCGGGAACGAAGCCCGGCGCCCTCAGCCTCTCCAGGTAGCTGTCCTGTGCCGCGATCGCGCGCGCGATCGCAGGCGCCGCCGGATCAGTCGCGTCTTCGGAGATTGGTATCAGCAGGTCACGGGTCGATCCCGCATAGTTTTGCAGGACCGGATCGACGAGTACCTGCTCTACCTCCATTGACACTTCTGCGGGCGCCGTCCGGAGGAGCGAGGAAAGCAGCGAGGACATGAGCACGGGCTTCAGGAAGAAGCTGCCGACGACCTTGCGCGCCAAGTAGGCATACTCCGCTTCGTGCAGTCCGTATCGGGAAAAGTCGACGCGCAGCGGCCGCTCGTCCCGGCCCGCGCCGAACATCGCTCGGTCCATAGCGGCGCAGAGCCGGTGGTCGCCGTCGCGCAGCCAGGCGACTATCCAGTCGGGTAGCGCGTCGTTCGGGTTCTCGACCACCGCGCGCATCGTGGAGTCGAGGCGGCCCAGCTTAACCGCTCCCTCGTCTCGCCTGATAAGTGCCTCGGCGAGCTGCCTGACATCCACAACCTGCCCCGCCTTCACCATTTTTGACAGCGCGATGTCAAGTAAGTCGATGGTCCCCTTGTTCTCAGCGTCGACCTCGCGAAGCTTCTCGAGCATCCTTGCCTTCAGCGCGGCGCTCAGCGGCTCCGGATACAGGGCCAGCAGTCGGGACGCGGAATGGAGCGTATGTTCCCCACCCTCCGACAGCGCCAGGCCGGCCAGCGCCTCGAGCGCGTCGATCCGCTCCGCTGGTGCGTCCTTCAGTCGCTCTCCGATCGACGAAACGAAGTAGGCGCAAAACGTGTCGTCGGGGTTCGCCGCCAGCGCCGTTTCCAATGCTTCGAGGAGGCGATTCCAGTCGGCCTCGTCTGACATCCCGATCTGGCCAAGCGCGCTCAACGCATCCCACCGCTGCCGCTCCGTCCCGCTTTCTAGGAAACCGTATGCCCGGTCGACGAACAGCGTTCGGTCGATGGCCACGCCGTTCTTGATGGCAATGATGAGGTAACCGTTGGCTTCCGCAAAACCCTCGTCGATCAGGGCGAGGAGTTCGGCCGGCCGCGATGGATCGTCACCGCACCACTTCGCGAACTTGTCGATGTGTAGGCCAGCCGCCATGTCGTTGCCGCCGCCGACCCGTAACGTCTCGACGACCCGGACCATCTCCCGGACCGAGCCGGTAATCCTCGGGATGAGCCGTTCATAGAGATGCTGCCCATCGAAGAAGTTCGGCCCCGTGTGCCGCGCGACGGCCTCCGTTGTGATGATGCCTAGGAGATCGATCTCGCCTGCATTGTGGAGGTCAGCGAGCAGGCCGATCGTAGGGCTCTCCTCGTCCAGCCAAATGCGACCGTATTCGGCAAACAGGGCGTCGACCAGCCTGCCGTCGCCCCACTTCGTCAGTATCGCATTCCGATCGGGCAAAGGGGCGTCGTTCATTTATGGAACATATCATGCACACAAGCCGATACCAGCCCGCGAGCGGTCGCCGACCGCGAAAAGTTGAGAGCCCCGCTCGACAGTTGTGGCCGCGCGGACGCCAATCGGGTGCAGCCCTACTTGCTGCCGGTGCGCTTCTTCGTTGATGCCGGCTTTCGGTTCGGTTCGGAGGCCTTTCGCTTAGCGGCAGCCTTCACCCTAGCCTGATCGCGCTGCACCTTGATCGGCACCACTTTCGAAACATCGATGGTGGCAACAATCGGCTGCTGGCCGAGGGCCGACGCTTCGCGGATCAGTCGGGCCTTCTCGTTCAGGTGGGCTAGGACGTTGTCGAAGGGAACCTTCGGCGCGCCTGATGTCAGTTCCCAGCCGTCGCGCCGTGCGTTCTGGTAGACGAGCAAGAGAATGCCGTGCCGCGTCGTATCATGACGAAGGTATTGACCGCACAATTGCGTGGCCAAAGCCGCCTCCATCTGTGCGACCGAGAGTCCGTCGGCAACCTTGATCTCGATCGGCATCTCGACTCCGCTATGGCGACTGGCGAGCACGATGTCGGGTTCCTTTTCGTCGACATAATGGGTTTCCCTATGGACGGTGTAAGCCTCTTCCTGACGCGCCTCCAACGTGCTGGCGACCCAGCGCTGGACCGCATTCTCGTCGACTAAGCCTTGCACCGTGTCGCCCTGCGCGAACTTATGGTTGATCAGATCGTGCTGGATACCTGCGAGGCGGCGCTGGGCGATAAATTGGAGGTCGGCGGTCGTTGTCGGCGGACGGTCAAACTTTCGCTCGAACACCAGCAGATCACTTGCCATCCACGCTGGCAGGTAGGCGTCGCCCTCCGCCCGCCGATACGCATGAATGTGCAGCCATTCTGGCTCGATATGAAAGCCGGGGATATTCGCCAACCGCAGGAGCGCGGCGTGGGTGGCTTCGCCTGGCGTCTGCAACAGCCGATTGAAGATCGCGCTGCGGGCATCCTGCGCCTCGTCACGCAATTCAGGCGAGTAGACCTCCCCGCTCGGTCGATTGATATCCTCGTCGGGTCGGACGCCCTCAAACGCGAGGACGAGAAGCTGTTCAAGCCGCTGCACCGAGAGCGCCACGGGCACCTCGATCGACCGGTGGAAGCGGCCGCCAAACAATCGCGGCAGCAACGTGCAACAAAGGGTGGCTTGGTCGTTGGGGCCAAGCGGCAGCATCTTTCGTTCAAGCGCATCGACCGCGGGATCGCCAAGAATGCCGAAGAGCAGGAAAAGGTAGTAGGCAGCGATGACAGGGTCGGCGGCCTTGTCGATGCGCTCGGCGACAAAGGCAGCCACGCCGTCTGGCACATGCGGCAAGGCACGAATGATCACCGACACGGCCTTCTCGAGCATCACGGCCGATATCGAGGGATGCGTCTCCAGATAGCTTAGGAGATCAGGAGCCATCAATCGAGCAAAAGCGGGATCAGCATACTTGAGCCGATCGAGCAATCCGTGGCCTTGCGGGTCGGCACGGTCGAGCTGGCGTTCAATCGCCGTCCGCAGCACCGATCGCACACGATCCGGATGAGCCGTCGCCAGCGGTAGCAAATACGCAGGCAGACCGTTCAGTTCGATCAGCGCCAGATGGGCGGCTTGGTCGGCACGCTCCGGACTGATCGTCTTCCCCCAACTGGGGATGGTGCTGGCGGCGAGCGCCATGCCGCCCAACGCCATTATGTCGAAATTCGTGACGGATCGAGCGCCGCCTTCTTGTTCGGTGGCCCCTTGCGGTGTGTGAGCGTAAGCAAAGGCGATCAACGCCTCGCCGAAACGCCGCGTCAACTCCGGCCCGAAGATGGGGGCCACCACGTCGAGGCTCTCGATCGCGTAGACGTTGCGCGACTGTGTCCGCCACGACAGAAACTGCCAAAGATGGAAGAGGCGTGAATCGACCGAATCGGCTGTCTGCGGCGAAAGGTGGTCAAAGAAGGTTGGATCGGCACGCAGCGTATCGATTAGCTCGATCCAACTCGTATCCCGTTCGGTGGTGCGTTCCTCGTTCCGCTTACGAAGCTCCTCCACTCGCACCATGTGTCCGGCCATTTCCGATGTTTCGGGCGGCGGAGATTGCCAACCGGTGAGTTGCTCCCATAGGCTTGGGTCGCTTTCGGTCGCTGCAAACATTGACGCAAGGATCGCGGGATCTTGACCGAAATCCCGCCACAGAACGTGCGCGGTCCGCAGCGCGGTCTGTCGATCCCGCGGATCGGTGCGCAATTGAATATCGGGAACGAGCCAAGCGAGATCATCAGCGGTGAGCACCACCGGCCAGCCGAGATGCTGCACCATGAACAGGTTCACGTCGTCGGGGCTGGTGATGTAAGGATGACTGCGGATACGATCGACTGCGCGCCAAAAGGACGATTGTCGGCGACCCCTAGACGTGCCGAATAGCTTGCCAAGGGTTTGAAAGGCGTCGTTGCTGCCCGAATAGCGTTCGGTTTCCCGGAGGAGCAGAACCAGGTCGGTCACCACGTCGGGAACGACGTCGGGATGACTGTCGAGCAGCCGGTTCGCCGCGGCGCTGGCAAGTTCGGCAAATGCCTCTCGAAACCGATGCTCTTCCCCTTCGCCCGTAAATTCGCCGGAGCGCGCGATGATCTCGTCGAGGAAGGCTTGGAGGTCTGCCGGCGACACCAAGTTGGTCGGCAGTTCGGGGCCAAGAGGCAAAATTGATTTGTGGCCATCGTCATCGGAGACCCCAATCGCATCGATCAATGCGAAAAACTCGTCCACCGAGATGAAGGTCGGGAAGAGCTCCGACAGCGTCTCCAGAACGATCGATCGCCGGAGCGAGGTATGCTCGCCGACGACATAGCGTGCATAGCGACGACGATCTTCGTCGTCACCGATCACCATAAGGCCGCGGCCGGCGAGAAGCTGAGAAATCTCGTCGGCGGATTGGTCGAAGGCGACGGCTCGGACGGTTTCGAGCCCGCCGCCCTGCCGCCCGGCATGGATCAATCGCAGTACGATGTGACGTGCTTCCTCGTCTAATCCCGCCGCTAGAGGCTGTTATGAACCATCAGCGAGTGCAGCGGCCTGTTTCATCATGAGGCAGGCGAAGGCGACGATGTGAAGTCCTGCGAGTGTTTCGGCGTAACGTTCGTAGTCTTTGACGAGGCGTCGGAA